>CALXGF010000094.1 GCA_944387735.1 uncultured Oscillospiraceae bacterium | reverse complement strand
CGCCAGCGTTCATCCTGAGCCAGGATCAAACTCTCAATATATCGTATCTTAGCAGAGCTTTCGCTCTGTTAAAATCTATTGAAGCTTTCCAGCTCTCAAAAGAATCTTTTGTCTTTTCAGACTTTTTTAAAGAACCCTTTTCTGGTGCTTATTTTGCATAAGCTGTTCTTACATTGTTCAATTTTCAAGGTACACTCGCTAGCTCCCTTCCGGGACAGCTTGATTAGTTTAACACGCTTTCAGGAACTTGTCAAGAGATTTTTTGAAATTTTTTCAATTTCTTTTTCCATCTCTTGCCAATTTCTTGGCGCTCCCTCAAGGCGCTTTGCTAATATACCACCGGTAATTCCCTTTGTCAACAGTTTTTTTAGGTTTATTTGAAGATTTTTTTCGCTTCTAAATATTGCGTAATTTTCCGGCAATACTACACAATATGTATACTAATTCAAATGAGAGTTCTTCCGGCTTTCACAAGCAGAAGCTGCCGGAGTACAAATGTCTTCTCAGCTCCGAGAATCTCAGGGAGATCTTCTCCAGCTGCGGAGATTATGAGAGCCGGGAGATAATCCTGGGTCTGGAACAGAATATAAGTCTGACGGTCTGCTGGCTGGACGGTCTGGTCTCCGGCACGGCGGTGGCGGAGGAAATAATCCGCCCTCTCACCCAAGCCGGGCGCAGCCCTCAGGTCAAGAGCCAGCAGCAATGTCTGGAGTACATTCTCCTGGGGGCGGCCTACAGCTATTCCGCCAAGGAGCGCAGCACCATGGACGAGCTGGTGAACGATCTCAGCCACGGTCACTGCGCCGTTATCCTTGACGGGATAAACCGGGCCGTGACCTTTGAGGTGCGCAGCAGCAACGTGCGCAGCATATCCGAGCCCACGCTGGAAAAGTCGCTGAAGGGCGCCAAGGACTCTTTTGTGGAGACCTTGAGGATAAACACCGCTCTGGTGCGCCGGCGGATATGCTCTCCCAGGCTGAAGCTGGTGGAGAGCAGTGTGGGCCGCAAGAGCAAGACCCGGCTGTCCATGATGTTCATGGAGGGGATAGCGGACCCGGCCACGGTGGAGGAGCTGGCCAGGCGGCTGGACGCTTTGGACGTGGACGCCCTGCTGGCCACCGGCACCCTGGAGGAGTACATCGTGGATGCGCCCCGCTCCCCCCTGCCCCAGCTTTTACACACGGAGCGGCCGGACCGCTTTGCCATGCAGCTCATGGCGGGGCGGGTGGGCCTTCTGGTGGACGGGCTGCCTCTGGGCCTCATCCTCCCCGCCTCTCTGGCGGACTTCATGCGGGTCACCGGAGACAGCAGCAAAAACTATCTTGTGGCCACATCCCTTACGGTGCTGCGCTATGTGTCCCTGATGCTGGCGATTTTTCTGCCCGCCCTGTACGTGGCGGTGGCCATGTACCACCAGGAGATGATACCCACCCGGCTGCTGCTGTCTATAATCGAGGCCAAGAAAAACGTCCCTTTCTCCACGGCTCTGGAGATATTCAGCATGCTCATAGCCTTTGAGCTTTTGCAGGAGGCGGGCCTGCGCCTGCCAAACCCCATAGGAGACACGGTATCCATCATCGGGGCCCTTATCGTGGGCCAGTCGGCGGTAGAGGCCCAGGTGGTCTCCCCCATAGCCATCATCGTGGTGGCCACCTCCGGCATCGCCTGCTATACCCTGCCCAGCCAGGACCTGGGGGCGGTGGTGAGGCTGCTTCGTCTGGCGCTGGTCATAGCCGCTCTGATAGCGGGGCTTTTCGGGGTGGGGCTGGTGATCTGCCTGTTCCTGCTGCACATCTCCTCCATAGACAGCTTCGGGCTCAGCTACACCGCCCCCATGACCGACGGGAGGCCCTTTCCTCTTTTGCGTCTGCTGATACAGCTGCCCAAGCCCCTGGACAAGTACAGGGATCCCGATCTGAACACACCGGACAAGAGGCGGCAAAAATGAAACGCTATATATCCATTCTTATTATAATATCCTCTCTGCTGAGTCTCGGCGGCTGCGGCGGAATACACACCAATTACCGGGAGATACAGCAGCTGATGGTGGTCCAGACTCTGGGCCTGGACCGGGAGGAGGGCAGCGTCCGGGTCTCCATGGCTGCGGCGGCGGAGGCCTCGGGCGACGGGCCCCGCCGGATGAGCGCCTCGGGGGGTACCGTGAGCTCCGCCATAGAACGGGCCTATGAGCTGTCCTATGAGGAGGAGATATTCTTCTCCCATGTAAACCACATACTAATCGGCGAGACCGCAGCGGAAGAGGAGCTGGACAGTTTTCTGGATTATCTCTGCCAATCCCCGGAGCTGCAGATAGACATCCCCCTGTATATAGTCCGGGAGGGCACGGCGGAGCAGGCGGTGATGGAGGTGGGGGACAGCAGCAGAGGCATCTCCGAGGTGATGCAGGCGGTGCGGGAGATCTTCTCCACCGCCAGCAACAGCCGGGTCTTTACCGTGGCCGACACTTTACGCAGCCTGGATCGCTACGGCAGCGCCCTGGTCTGCGCCATACGCTGCGAGCCCGGCTCCGAGTCCTCGGGGCCTCAGAATTCCGGCCAGTCCGGCGGAGAAGCCGGCGGGGACTCCGGGGACACCGAGGCGGAGGAAAAGCAGGCCGCCCAAGAGAAGCTGAGCCAGGCCGCCGGAGAGGAAGAAGCCGCCGGCCAGGAGGAACAGGGCCAGGCCGCCGGAGAAACGGAGACCGGCGGGGAGGGTCAGGAGACGGCAGAAGAGGGGGCCGGCGTCCGGAGCTCCTCTGAAAAGTCCGGCCCCATCATGGCGGGCATTGCAGGCTACGGAATAATACGGGACGGCAAGCTCTGCAAATATCTGGAGCCGGAGCTGTCCGTGGCCGTGGGGCTAATGACCGACAGCGTCCCCATCAGCTTCATTTCCGTAGAGGATATGGACGGCAGCCTCTGCTCTCTGGAGGTGTTTCAGGGCAGCGCCAAGCTCAGCCCGGTTTGGTCCGGGCCGGGGGAGCTCATAGGTCTGGACATCCAGGCGGAGGTCACCGCCTCGGTAATGGAGTCCGGGCCCTCGGAGGCCGCCGGGGCGGAGGAATATATAAACTATCTCACCGGCCAGCTGGAGTCCGCCGTGTCGGAGCAGCTCAACGCTCTGCTGCAAAGCTCCATGCAGCTGAAGGCGGATTTCCTGGGGCTTGCGGGCATGGTGGAGCGCAGCTCCCCGGAGAACTATAGGCTCATGGAACAGAGCTTCACGGAGGCGCTGCCCAAGCTGGAGCTTCAGATAAGCGTCAGCGGCCGGCTGAGCCATACCAATGACATGAAGGAAGCATAGACGTGAACAAACTGACACAGATAAGCCGCCGGCAGCTTTTTGCTCTGGCCACCCTGATGCTGCTGGTGCCCTCTCTGAGGCTCTTTATCACCGCCGCCACAGATTATGCGGGCCGGGCAGTGTGGCTCACGGCGCTGCTGGCCGCTTTACCCATGCTGATATATATGCATTTCATATCGGATCTCATGGATTGCCGCCGGGAGGGGGAGAACATCCAGGAGCTTATGCTCCGCTGCCTGGGGCAGAAGCTGGGCAGGGCAGCCCTGGCCCTTACCGCCGCCTGGCTGGTGCTCTATGCCGGCTTCATACTCCGCTCCGGGGCAGACCGGCTGATAACCACGGTCTATCCCAACAGCTCTCCCGGAGTTTTCACCCTTGGTCTGGGCCTGGTGTGCCTGGCGGCGGCTCTGGGAAATCCCCGGTCCATAGTCCGCTCCGCCATGCTCATAAGCCCGGTGCTCATAGGCTCTCTGCTGCTTATCCTGCTTTTCTCCCTCGACTCCATTGAAGCCTCAAATCTGCTGCCGGTGACCGTGGACGACGCCCTGCCCGTGGCCCTGGGCTCTCTGGCGGCGGTGGACGTTCTCTCCTTTGGAGTCTACGCCGTATGCTTTCTTGAGGGCCTGTGTCCCCTGGAGCCGGGCAGGGCGCGCCAGGGCAGCCTTTGGCTTCTGGCCATGGTGTTGCTTTTGAGCCTGCTGTGCCTGGCGGTGGTGGGCATGTTCGGGGCGGAGCTGTGCTCCCGCCTCAGCCGCCCCTTCTTCATCATGGTGAGGAACCTGGTGTTCTTCCGAACCGTGGAGCGGGTGGAGGCTCTGGTGGTGATGCTGTGGCTTTTCCCGGACTTTCTGCTGGTGTCGGTCTTTCTCTATGCCGCCCAGTACTCCCTGCGCCTCTGTCTGGGGCAGGACGCCCGGTTTAGGGGAGAGCGGTTCAGGGATATGAGCCGGGGACGCTGGCTCATCTGGCCCACGGCCCTGGCCGCCATAATCTGTTCCCTGCTTATCGGCCCCGACGCTCTGAGCCTGGATTTCTGGTCGGCAAAGCTGATACCGGCCATAAACCTGATTTTCGCCTTTATTTTTATACCCTCTATTTATATAGTAGGAAAAGTAAGAAAAACGCTGTGATTTTTTATCACAGCGTCTTTTTTATCATTCCAGCCAGATGAAGTTGTTGTCCGTGAGGAAGTTGCCCAGGGAATAGGCGACGAGCACATCGTCGAAGCCCTCCCGCTCATACAGCGCAGACAGGGGCTCCTTGTAGTAGCGCAGGTCCGCCAGCACCACCGTTTTATAGGACCCGGCCAGAAAGCAGCCCAGGCAGTTGGAGAAGGAGTCCCTTATCACCAGCAGGCTGCCCCTGGCCTCCGGGTCGAGATTCTCTATCCGCACCAGGGGGTGGTTCCCGTCCAGCCAGTAGCTGTACTTGTCCGGCTCCTCCAGGCGTTCCGGGAAGAAGAGGCCGTAAAACTCCCCCTCCCGGTCGGAGAATGTGACGCGGTAGCTGCCGCCGTCGTCCCAGACCTCCATATACTCCGCCGGGAACTGCCACAGGGCGCTGCGGGAGTAGGTGCTGCCGTAGAAGCCGGGGACATAGCTGAGGCTGTAGTCGGCCATGTCCTTGCTCGTCCGGCCCAGGCTGCCCATATATTCCCCATAGGCCAGCCAGGCCCCGTAGCCTGTCCAGTGGTGGTCGGTGCGGTAATACAGCCTCTCCCGCTCCGCCTGGGAAAAGGGCTCCAGGAGCTCTATGCAGCGCACATTCTCCCCCGCCAGACCGTAAGCCTGGGAGATGAGCTTATCGTCTATATAGGGATTTTTCAGTCCCTCTATATCGTCCTGCATAATATAGCCTGCGGAGGGCGCCAGCATGAAGTCCACCTCTCTCCCCAGCTTTTGGGCAAAGCTGTTTATGGCCTCCATGTTTCCCTCCAGGGCGGCGGCATCCTCCCGGCAGGGGGCCTCATAGAGCCTCCCGCTCCGACCCACATAGATGTCCTTGGTGACCTGCAGGCCCATGAGCCTGTCCACATTTGCGGCAAGGCCCACCAGAAAGTCCCGGAAGGGCAGGTGGTCGGCCATGTATTTCTCCGCCTTCTCCCCGAAATCCCCGGAGCTCAGGCTGTCCCAGCTCAGCTCCGGAGCTTTCTCCAGGTAACGCTTCTCCTTTTGGGAGAAGTCCTCCTTGGGCAGCAGCAGGAACAGGGCGGCCATGGCAAAGACCGCCAGCAGAAAAAGCAGGCAGAGTATGTAGTTTATAAGTTTTCCTCTCATGCTCCGCCTCCTTAAAACCTGAAATAGATAAAGGGATTGTAGCTCTGGCTGGCCAGGGCGGCGGCGCACAGGATAAAGACCGCCCCCAGGCCCAGGACCTGGAGCGCCCCCTGGCCGGGCCTTCCGTCCAGCTTATGGTACAGCAGCTTTCCCGCCGGGGTGGCGGCAAAGGCGGCCAGGGCCATGGTGGGCAGATAGGCCAGTATCATGTTCCGGCTGTAGGCGTCCTCGGCGCTGAAGCTGAAGAGCCGGGCCAGGAAGGTGAAGAGCTCCCCGGTGTCGGTGAAATAGAAGAGCATCCAGCCCAGGGACACCGCCAGCAGCACCCCCAGACAGCGCAGGGCCGAGGGTATTTTTTCCAGGCCCTTGAGCAAGAACAGCTTCTCCAGACTCAGCCATATGCCGTAGTACAAGCCCCAGAGCACAAAGTTCCAGCTGGCCCCGTGCCACAGTCCCGTGAGGGCCCAGACTATGAAGATATTCAGAAGCTGCCGTCTAAGTCCCCGGCGGTTGCCCCCCAGGGGGATGTACACATACTCCTTGAACCAGGTGGACAGGCTTATGTGCCAGCGGCGCCAGAACTCGGTGATGCTCCGGGATATATAGGGATAGTCGAAGTTCTTTAAAAATTCAAAGCCCAGCATCCGCCCCAGTCCGATGGCCATGTCGGAGTAGCCGGAGAAGTCGAAGTATATCTGTAAGGTGTATGCCAGCATGCCCACCCAGGCGGAGACCGTGCCTCCCGAGCTGCTGAGATTTTCCCACAAAAGGCCCATCTGATTTGCCAGCAGCAGCTTTTTCCCCAGGCCGATGATGAAAACGCTCACTCCGGAGGCGAACTTTTCCACAGTCTCCCGGCGGCAGCTCAGCTGCTCCGCCACGTCCTTATACTTGACTATGGGCCCGGCGATGAGCTGGGGGAACATGGACACATAGGTCCCGAAGCCTATGGGGTCTCTCTGCACCGGGGCGTCCCGGCGGTATACGTCTATGGTGTAGCTCATGGACTGGAAGATGTAAAAGGAGATGCCTATGGGCAGGGCTATCTCCGGCACGGCCAGGGACGACATGCCGGGTATAAGGGACTTAAGGCTCTCCAGCACAAAGCCGGTGTATTTGAAAAAGCCCAGCAGGGCCAGGTTCAATACCACCGTCAGGGCCAGCAGCCTCTTTGCCCTTTTTGCCCGGCTGCGGTAGCGGTCTATCAGCAGGCCGCCCAGGTAGTTCAGGGCTATGGTAAAGAGCATCAGCGCCAGATATACCGGCTCTCCCCAGCCGTAGAACACCAGGCTCACCACAAAAAGCAGGAGATTTCTCCAGCGTCTGGGGCAGAGGTAGTACAGCAGCAGTACCGCCGGCAGATAGGCAAACAGAAAAACATTACTTGAAAATACCAGAACGATCTCTCCCAACAAAAACCGGGGGGCTGTCCGTCCCCCGGACCTTCTCAGTCTATACCCACGGCCTTGTCAAAGGCGGCCTTCAGCGCCTCCGTGTCCTGAGACACCAGCAGCACCACGTAGTTCCCCTCCCGGAGTATGGCCGCCCCCTCCAGCACCTTGTACTGCTCCGGGGAATAGCCCTTGAATTCCTCCATCCGCTGCTCCACACGGCTGCGGGCCAGCTCCTCTATCTCGGCGGCGGCGGAGCCGTCCTTGGCCTCCACCAGCCATATCTCGTCGGCCTGGATGTTCACGGCGCAGATGGCGGCGAGAGCCTGGACGCACTTGGAGTAGTCCAGACCCAGGAAGTCCAGGGCCTTGTCCTCCGGCAGCTCTATCATGGCGGGCATATCCGGCAGGGCAATGAGCTGCTCATACACCTCCTGCACGTCCATCTCAAAGGCGGACTCGTTCCCTCCGGAGCAGGCCGCCAGGCCAAAAATCAGCAGCAGGCTCAAAAGCCCGGCGGTAAATCTCTTGAATACTTTCATCGTCTTTCCTCCTTATGTTCCGCTTCGGGTAGCATAGTAATAGTTGTCCCTGTCCATCAGGGCCTCTATCCACACCTTGCAGCCCTCGCCGTTGAAGTGGGCGTAATCCAGGCTGAACTTCCCCTGCATATTCCCATTCTCGTCCTTCAATCCCTGGGCAATGTCCACATAGACGCAGTCGTTTTCCAGGCAGAAGTTCTTCAGGGCCTCATTGAGAAGCTCCACATTCTCGTTGTTCATATATCCCGTCTCCGTAAAGAGGGGGGTGCCGGACTGGATGAAGAGCTCCGTATCCGGGCAGCGGCTGCGGATATCCTCAATAACAATGTCCCAGCAGTCCAGCACCTGCTCCGGCGTGCGGCTCAGATCGTTCATAGACAGCAGGAAAAAGACTTTTCCCGCTCCGGTCTTCTCCGCCAGCTCCGCCATACTCAGCCTCTCCCCCTGATATGGCAGCTTCAGATCCTCCTCAACGGCGCCGTGGCAGGAATAGCTGTTGGCATAGATGACGTCCGCCTGACCCAGTCCCCCGTTGAGCAGGGTATAAGAGCTGAGCATGCCGGTAATGGAGTCCCCCACAAAGAGGGCGTCGTCGAACCAGGCCTGGTCTATAGTCTCCGGCACCGGGGGCTCCGGGGTGGGTTCCGGGGTAGGCTCCGGGCTGATTGCCGCCGCTGCGGCCACGGCCGCCGTCTCCGCCGGGCTCGGCTCCGGGCTCTCCGGCCCGGCGGCGCCGCAGGCGGCGAGGCTCGGCAGCAAAGCCAAAAGCAGCAGTAGGCTCGGGCCCTTTTTCCCAGTCATATCCAGACCTTCTCTCCAGTAGATTTCCCGTACATTCTATATTATCTTCACTCCCTTTTCAACAGGCTTTTTATTTGCTTTTATTAAGAAAGCGTGAAGCCTTCCAAATTGGGGCCTCACGCTCTCTTTTATGGATATCACTCCAGGTAATCGCTGAGCTCGGGGGGCGTAAAGCCCTGGGCATACTCCGCCGGCATGGCCTGGAGGTATGCGTCCAGCTTCTGGGCATAGTCGTAGTTGGCGCAGTACTCCCTGGCGCTGATGGCCTCGCCGGTGTTGGAGTAGCCCACTATGGCGTCGGCGTCCAGGGGCAGGCGCAGGATGATGTGGTAGCCGTAGGGCGACTCCACCGGCTCCGACACATCGTACTCCTCCAGCAGCAGGGCCGCGCTCTCAAACTCCTCCACCATGTCCCCGGTCTGGAAGAGATAGCCGTCGGGGAAGGAGCTCTTGCCCGTGTCCTCGCAGTACTCCTCCTTAAGCTCCTTGAAGCGTTTCACCAGCTGCTCATGGTCCTCTATGGCCTTCAGCTCTTCCACCAGGCTCTCCGCCTGGGCCTTCTTTTCGGCAACGGCAGCTTCATCCAGGGCCTCCCCGGTAGTGAGGTCCACGGTGGCCAGGAGGATGTGGTTTGCATAGACGTAGCCGTTTTCCTCCAGGTAGCTCAGAGTCTGCTCATCGCTGACCTTCTCCCCCTTCAGGCCGTAGCTCTCGGCAAAGTTCTGCTGGTTTATATAGTTTGCCATGTTGGTGCGGTCGTAGGCGTCCCGGCTGCGGTAGAGGCTGGCAAGATATTCCTGGAAGTCCTCCTCCGTGCCCTCCTCTCCCACGGTGGCGGCCATGTCGCTCTTCTCCTGCTCAGCAATGGAGTCCAGGGTCTCCTGGCTGGGCTCTATGCCGTTGGCCTCGGCAAAGCCCTGGATAGCCATTATCTGGATGAGGGTGTTCTCCCCTCCCTCCACAGCGGCGGCGGCATAGGTTTCCTCCGGGTCCTCCCCCACCGGGTCGGACCAGCTCATGGGCATGCCGTAGTTAGCCATGGCTACAAAGTATTGTTCGGTCTGCATTGCGCTCATGTACAGCCAGCTGAAATATTCCCCCCAGCTTATCTCCTCCCCGTCGATTATCATGACCCTTTCCTCCGGGTCGTGGAGGGCATAGATGGCCTCATAGTCCAAGGTTTCCGCCTCTATGGGCTCTCCCGTGGCCTGCCGGCTCTCCTCCGTCTCTGCCGGCGCCTCCGTCGGGGCCTCAGTCTCCGCAGGCTCCGGGGCCGCCGTGCGCTTGCCCAGGAGATAGCCGGCGGCAGCGGCAAAGATAAGGCACACCGCCAGCAGAACAATAAAGAACTTTTTCATTTTATCCGTCCTTCCTTTCCGGCGTCTCTCCGGCTCCGGCGCTGTTCTCCCCCCAGAGGGCGGCAAAGCGGCGGGCCTCGTCTATGACCCGGTTTTTATCTTTTATCCTCAGACTGAGGCAGGGCTTGGAGCCCGCCTCCACCTTCAGCCTGCCCTTATACTCCGGCAGGGCGTAGAGTCTGGAAACTTTCTCCATATCGAAGTTTTCCACGGTGAAACGGAGATAGCCCTGCTTCTGGGCGATGTCGGTAATTCCCGCCTTCCCCGCCTCGCCTCTGAGAAGGGCCACGTGGATCAGGGCGTTCACCCCCGGCGGCGGGTCGCCGAAGCGGTCGATGAGCTCGTCGGTGAGGTCGTCCGCCTCCTCCTCAGTGCGGATGAGGGCGATGCGCCGGTAGATATCCATGCGCTGCTCCGGGGAGGGTATATACCTGTCGGGGATGTTGGCGGCCACCGCCAGGTCTGCGGAGCACTCCGCCCGCTGGGGCGCTTCAATGCCCCTGGCCTCCAGCACCGCCTCGCTTAAAAGCTTCATGTACATGTCGTAGCCAACGTCTATCATGTGGCCGGACTGCTCCGCCCCCAGGAGGTTTCCCGCCCCCCGTATCTCCAGGTCCCGCATGGCTATCTTGAAGCCGGAGCCGAACTGGGCGAAGTCCCGGATGGCGTTGAGACGCTTTTCCGCTATCTCCGTCAG
>CALXGF010000093.1 GCA_944387735.1 uncultured Oscillospiraceae bacterium | reverse complement strand
CGCCAGCGTTCATCCTGAGCCAGGATCAAACTCTCAATATATCGTATCTTAGCAGAGCTTTCGCTCTGTTAAAATCTATTGAAGCTTTCCAGCTCTCAAAAGAATCTTTTGTCTTTTCAGACTTTTTAAAGAACCCTTTTCTGGTGCTTATTTTGCATAAGCTGTTCTTACATTGTTCAATTTTCAAGGTACACTCGCTAGCTCCCTTCCGGGACAGCTCGATTAGTTTAACACGAATATCTCATTTTGTCAACAACTTTTTTCAAATTTTTTCATTTGAATTTTTGTTGTTTAGGCTTCTTTGAGATATCCGCAGCACCGAAGTGCTTGGTTAATATAGCATTTGATTTGAGGTTTGTCAACAGTTTTTTCAAGATTTTTTGAGGTTTTTTTAAAGTTTTTTTCGCCGTCAAAATCTTGTGGTTCCGGCCCTTTTCAAGCCACAAAATGCAGTCGTCTTTTATGGAGCTTTCCACCGGGTCCCTGCCTCATCTGTCTTTAAAAAACAGATTGCCTATGTAGGGCAGGGGCTCCATTTTCCCGGCGTTGGCATTGCCAATACCTTTAATAATCCAGTATATCTGCATCAGTATAACTATCCAGCTGAGGCCGAAAGCTGCGCCCAGCACCTGCCCCGCAGTTGTGACTGCAAAAAGTATGAGGCCCTGGCGGGCATGATAAAGGGCAAAGCTATCGTCTCTGCAGAAGATGAAAGGCAGAAGGAACAAAATCCATAGATAGGACAGGGCGGCAAGGAGTCTGTTGGACTGATAGCCCTTGGGTCTGCCCGCTCCCGGATAGTATTGCCTGCCTTCCGGGCTGCGCTGTCTCTGAGTCTGGCGGCGGCGTTGCCGTTCAGCCTCGGCCCACTTTCTGTTTTCCTCCTGACGCCGTCTTTTTTCTTCTTCCCGCCTGGATGCTTCCTCTTCCGCCCGGCGGCTGCCCTCTTCCTCCTGAGCGGCTGAGCCTGAGGCGTATCTGCTTTCTTCCTGATTCTGTTCCAATCCGCAAGCCAGGCATTTGGTGTGTCCGTCGGGTATATAAGCGCCACAGCTTCTGCAATATGCCATAGTTTCCTCCAAAGCAATTTATATGGCGATTATACCCTATAGTCGGGTGTTTTTCAACAGTATTCCAATTAAATTATGAGCAGAATCGGTGCTTGCCTATCTCCACTATCAGGGGCCTGGACCATATCCAGTCGCTGGTTGCGGTGCTGGGATTAAAATAATAGATGGCTCCATAGCTGGGGTCCCAGCCGTTCAGGGCATCCTGGGCAGCCCTGTAGGCGCTCTCCGCCACGGGCTGGTCAAACTGGCCGTCATTGATGCAGGTAAATGCCCAGGGCTGGTAAATAACCTCGGAGATGGAATTTGGAAAAGAGGCGTGTTCCACCCTGTTGAGTACCACGGCGCCAACCGCTACCTGGCCCTCGTAGGGTTCACCTCTGGCCTCGGCGGAAATGAGCCGGGCCAGGAGGTTCAGATCTCCGGACTGATCCCCATAGCCCCCGGAGCCGCCGGAGCTTCCCGAGCCGCCGAAAGAGCCCGGGGTTATGCCCAGAGCCGCCAAGGTCTCATCCCCCACCTGGCCATCGACGCTGAGACCGTTCTTTCTCTGGAAATACTTTACCGCCGCTTCCGTGGCGCTGCCGTATATCCCGTCCACCTCGCCGGAGTAGTAGCCCCAGTTTTTAAGACGGGTCTGTATCTCGGTGACGGCGGCCCCGGAGGAGCCCTTCTTATATAGCTCCGCCCAGGCATTCTGGGCCAGGGCAATTATAAATATGTTTACCGCAAAAATCACGGCCAGAGCCAGTATCAGCTTTTTTCTCTCATTGGTCATTGTGGTGCCTCCCCGGAACTTTTGTTTTTATTCTGTGAGGGCATTTGAAAAATATACCTTTTCTCTTCTCTGCCGGCAAAATGTCCTTTGTATTATTTCCCCGGCAATAGTATAATAATGTAGGCGGGAGGCCCGCAGGCCGGCCAAAAATAATTTTTTCTTTTTATGAATGGATTTCCCTCTGTGGCTCGTATTATAGGCGAAGTCGAAAAAGGCTATCTAAAACATTGGAGGAAATTCACATGAAGAAAATTATTGCAGGAATATTGGCTCTTACTCTGGTGCTCTCTCTGGGCATAGGCAGCGCCTTTGCAGCCGGTACCGGAGCCGGGCAGAACTTCGTGGACGCCGACGGTGACGGGATCTGCGACAACTACGGTTCCGGCGCAGGCCGGGGCAACGGCGCAGGCTTTGTGGATGCCGACGGCGACGGGGTCTGCGACAACTACGGCGCCGGCGCAGGCCGGGGCAACGGCGCAGGCTTCGTAGACGCCGACGGCGACGGGGTCTGCGACAACTACGGCGCCGGCGCAGGCCGGGGCTTCCGGGGAGGCCGGGGCCGCTAAGGAAGGTGTTTGAATGCGGAGCGAATATGAGGTGAACATGGCGGTGGAACGGTATGCCGATACCGTGAAGCGGCTGTGTATGGTACACCTAAAAAACACAGCCGACACCGAAGACATATTTCAGACGGTGTTTTTGAAATATGCCCTCAGCTCCGCTGAGTTTGAGAGCAGGGAGCATGAGAAGGCCTGGTTCATCCGGGTCACCATAAATGCCTGCAAGGACCTGCTGAAGAGTTTTTTCCGCAGCCGCACCGTGCCTCTGGACGAGCTGGCGGAGCTGCCGGCTGAGCTGAGCGACGATAACCGGGAGGTGCTGGAGGCCGTGCTCTCCCTGCCGGACAAATACAAGGAGGCGGTGTACCTCCACTACTATGAGGACTACACCGCCCCGGAGATAGGCAAAATACTTGGTAAAAATGTGAACACTGTCTACACCCTTTTGAATCGGGCCAGGCAGATGCTTCGGGAAAAGCTGGGAGGTGACGGCGATGAATGAGCGTATAAAGAGCTCCTTTGACAACATAAGGGCGGAGGAGGAACTGAAGGAAAAGACCTCCCGCTATGTGGCTGCCAGGATTGAAAAGCGCCGCCCCGGCTTCATGGCCGTAAGGCTGGCGCCCATGCTGGCCTGCCTTGCCCTGGTGATATTAGTCGGCGGCTGGGCCTGGTTCAGTCCCAGCGCCACCATCAGCGTGGACATCAATCCCTCTTTGGAGCTGGGAGTAAACCGTTTTGACAAGGTGGTCCAGGTGGTGGGCTGGAATGAGGACGGCCGGGAACTGGCTTCCTCTCTGGATTTAAAATACATGGACTATGATAAGGCTTTGGAGCAGATCATGGGCAGTGAAGAGATAAGCTCCCTGCTCTCCGGCGACGGAGTGATGACCGTGGCTGTGGTTGGAGATAACGAGGCCCAGTGCGGCAGACTGCTCTCCGGAGTGCGCTCCTGCACCGCCGGCCAGGGCAACGCCTACTGCTATTCCGCCAGCGAAGAAGAATTGGAGGAGGCCCACAGTCTGGGCCTGTCCTACGGCAAGTACAGGGCCTATCTGGAGCTCACCCAGGCTGGAGGGCAGCTCAGTCCGGACCAGGTCCGTGACATGAGCATGCGGGAGATACGGGACATGATAGAGAGCCTCTCCGGTGAAACAGAGAGCGGCTCCGGTCAGGTCCATGTTCCCGGCAGCGGCCAGGGTCAGGGGCAAGGCCAGGGCTCCGGTCAGGGCAAGGGCCCGGCCTGGGCCCGGAGCTCCGGGGATGAAAACTGAGCGGTATTGACATTTTCACCTTGGAGAAATATATTTAAAGCAGCATAACAGACATGGGGTGCGCTCCGCTGTGGGCGCGCCTCAAACTTTTAAAGGGAGAGCCTTGCCATGCTGAACTTTGACTATAACAAATATTCCTATGCCTCCCGGCGGAACGTGGTCTTTGCCCGCAAGGGCATGGCCTGCTCCTGCGTACCTCTGGCCTCTCAGGTGGGGATAGACACCATGAAGCGTGGGGGCAACGCCATTGACGCCGCCATCGCCATGGCCGTAACCCTACCTCTGGTGGAGCCCACATGTAACGGCCTGGGCAGCGACTGCTTCGTGCTGGTGTGGAGCGCAAAGGACAAGAAGCTATACGGACTCAACGGCTCCGGGCTTGCTCCCAGGGCCCTGTCTGCCCAAAGGGTGAGGAGCCTGGGCTACAGTGAGATGCCTGTAAACGGCTGGCTGCCCACCATGGTTCCCGGAGCCGTAGGAGCCTGGGCGGAATTGCGCCGCCGCTTCGGCAGCATGAGTATGGCTCAGCTGATGGCCCCGGCCATGGCCTATGCCCGGGAGGGCTACCCGGTGCCCCTGAACGTCCACCGGCTGTGGGTGGGCGAGGCCAAAAGGTTCAGGGCCGCCGCAGAAAAGGAGCCGGAGGTCTTTGCCCCCTGGCTGGAGTATTTTACTAAAAACGGCGAAGCCTACGGCCCCGGCGAGCTCTTCCGTCTGCCGGACTATGCCGCCAGCCTGGAGAATCTGGCCGCCACTGACTGCGAGAGCTTTTACCGGGGCGAACTCACAGAAAAGATACTGGACTTTTCTCAAAAGACCGGGGGCTATTTCAGCCGGGAGGATTTTGAGAGCTATCACCCCCTGTGGGTGGAGCCTATCAGCGCCGACTACAAGGGATATCAGGTCTTTGAGATGCCCCCCAACGGTCACGGCATAACCGTGCTCATGGCCCTGAACATCCTCAAGGGGCTGGAGTTGGGGGAGCGGGACAGCGCCGATACATACCACAAGCTGATAGAGGCGGTGAAGCTGGCCTTTATTGACGCCAAGACCTTTGTGGCCGACCCCCGCTATATGCAGACCAAGGTGGAGGACATGCTCTCGGACCGCTACGCCGCAAAGCGCCGCAGTCTTATCGGAGATCAGGCCCTGTACCCCACCGCCGGAGACCCCTCCTGCGGGGACACCGTGTACTTCTGCACCGCCGACGGCGAGGGAAATATGGTCTCCTTTATTCAAAGCAACTATATGGAATTCGGCTCCGGCATTGTCATCCCCGGCACGGCAATAAGCCTGCAAAACAGAGGGGCCAATTTCTCTCTGGACCCTGCCAGCGACAACTGTCTGGCCGGGGGCAAGCGCTCTTATCACACTATTATCCCAGGTTTTCTTGCCAAGGACGGCCAGGCCGTCGGCCCCTTCGGGGTTATGGGCGGCTTCATGCAGCCCCAGGGCCACGTGCAGGTGATAGTCAACACCGTAGACTACCACATGAACCCCCAGGACTGCCTGGATGCCCCCCGCTTCCAGTGGCAGGGCGAAAAGAAGATACAGCTGGAGCAGGAGGTCCCCGCCGCTGTGGCGGAGGAACTTGGCCGCCGGGGCCATGAGGTGGAGATAGTCTCCGACCGCATAGCCATGGGCCGGGGCCAGATAATATGGAGGCGGCCTGACGGCACTCTGGTGGGGGGCACCGAGCCTCGCTCCGACGGCTCCATCGCCGCCTGGTGATATGGTATTCCAATATATAAAGAGTCCGGCGCCGACTGCGCCGGACTTTTTTATATTATCAGCCCGCCCAGGGCAGACACCCCAAGGCACAGCAGCACGCCTATGGCCGTGGGCAGCAGGGCAGACACGGCCGTCCATTTTAGGCTGCCCGTCTCCTTTTTAATGGTCAGCAGCGTGGTGGAGCAGGGCCAGTGGCACAGGGAAAAGAGCATGACGCAAAGGGCGGTCACTGCCGTCCAGCCCTCTGCCTCCAAGGCGGGTCTGAGGGCCGTCAAGTCTCCCAGCTCCGTCAGGCTTCCGCCTGCGCTGTATATCATCATGGCCACAGGCAGTACGATCTCATTTGCGGGGAAGCCCAGGACAAAAGCCAGCAGTATTGCGCCGTCCATACCCAGCAGCTTTCCCAATGGCTCCAGAAGCCGGGACAATAAAGCCAGCATGCTCTCAGACCCTATGCTCATATTTGCCAGCAGCCACAGTACGGCCCCTGCCGGCGCCGCCACCGCCGCCGCCCGCCCCAGCACGAACAGGGTCCTGTCCAAGACCGAGCGCACTATCACCTTTCCCAGCTCCGGGCGGCGGTAAGGCGGCAGCTCCAAAACGAAAGCCGAGCTCTCCCCTTTTAAGAGACTTATTGCCAGCAGTTTTGTGCTTATAAGGGTCAAGGCCACAGACAGGATGATAAGCCCCGTAAGGGCCAGCGCAGACAGCAGAACGTTGTCTCCTCCTATGAGGAACATGCTTATTAAGGCGATAATAGTTGGAAAGCGTCCGTTGCAGGGCACCAGGCTGTTGGTGATAATAGCCAGCAGCCTCTCTCTTGGAGAGTTTATAATCCGGCATCCCACCACCCCGGCGGCATTGCAGCCGAAGCCCATAGCCATGGTCAGGGCCTGACGGCCGCAGGAAGAGCAGCGGCAAAAGGGTCTGTCCAGATTGTAGGCTATCCTGGGCAGATAACCCGAGTCCTCCAGCAGCGTGAACAGGGGGAAGAAGATAGCCATGGGCGGCAGCATCACCGACACCACCCAGGCCAGGGTCTTGTATGCTCCCTCCACGACCACTCCAGTAAGCCACGGCGGGGCGCCCAGCTCCTGGAAGAGCCGCAGAAGTTGATCGTATATGTAGAAAAGCCCGGAGCTGAGCCATTGAGAGGGGTAATTAGCCCCTTTTATTGTCAAGTAGAACACCAGAGCCAGCAGGGCCACCATCATGGGATAGCCCAAAAACCGGCTGGTGACGATGCGGTCGATTGCCCTGTCCCTCCGGCTGTAGCCTTTATCGCTGTTTTCCACCGCCTGTTTGCATATTTTTTCCCCTGCATTCACCAGGCTGGACACTACCATGTCCTGAAGCCGTTCCGGTCCTGCTCCTCCCTCGGCCAGCAGCTCTCTCTGCTCCTTTGCCGCCTGGGCCAGTTCCGTCCCCACATGCCCGGACATTTCATCCCCCAGCAGCAGTCTCAGGCATATAAAGCGGGGCGACAGGCCCTCTATTTCCCCCGCCAGGGGCAGCAGGGCCTTAATGCTCTGCTCCAGCTGCCGGGGATATTCCAGGTAGTCCGCTCTTCTTTTCTGGGGAAATTCAAAGGCTTTGTCCAGCTCGGACAGTATCTTTCCCCGGCTTTTCCTGTCTCTTGCCACTGTGCCCACTACCGGTATCTCCAGGCTCTCCCTCAGCTTTTCCAGGTCTATATGTATGCCCTTGCTCTCCGCCTCATCCATAAGATTGACGCAAAGCAACGTAGGTCTGCCCGTCTCTATGGTCTGAAGCAGCAGATTCATGTTTCTCTCCAGACAGGTGGCGTCGCATACCAGCAAAACGGCGTCGGCCCCTCCAAAGCATATAAAATCTCTGGCCAGCTCTTCCTCCGGGGAATCGGCCATAAGGGAATAGGTTCCGGGCAGGTCTACCAGCAGATATCCCCGCTTTTCGCTGCGGCAATAGCCCTGGGCATTGCTCACGGTTTTTCCCGGCCAGTTGCCGGTATGCTGCTTCATCCCGGTAAGGCTGTTGAAGATAGTGCTTTTCCCTACATTTGGGTTGCCCGCCAGGGCGATCACCTTATCCTCCGGTCTGGAGCGCAGCAGTATTTTGTCCTCCCGGCCTATGCCTCTGCCTGTAGTTTTTACCGTCAGGCCCATATTACCTCCCGCTTTCCCACAGGGCGGCCCGTCTCCGGGCCGCCCTGCAGCAGTTTATATTGTCTTATTTACTATTATGTCTCTGCAATCTCCGCTTCTGATTGCGAGCATGGCTCCCCGCACAAGGAAAGCTTTTGGGTCCCCCCCTGGGCTGATGCCCAGACATTCCACTTTTGTGCCCTCCACCAAGCCCATATCCAGCAGCCGCCTCCGCAGAGCGCCGCAGCTGTTGAGGCTTTTCACAGCAGCCGTCTCGCCGGGCCGGAGATTTTGGAGACTGCAAGCTGTTTCCACAATGTTCCACCCGCTTTACACTGTATGATATGCCGGCTGCCCGGCTTCTGCCACAGTTTCGTCAAACCGGCTCCCCGTGGGGCTAGGCCCAAAAAAATCCCCGAACCTTTTTTGGTTCGGGGATAAAGCTGTGTATTTTGATCTTATCAGGCTTTGGCGGCCTCCATGCCTGCCACCAGAGCCTTCTTGTTGCCCTCCAGGAATTTCTGCTTCCTTTCGCCCAACTCGATGCGGATAGCTTCCACCATAGTGTCCAGGTCGACTATGGGTTCCTTCTCCAGCATAGCGCCCAGAATGGCCACATTGGCGCCCTTGGGGTTGCCGACGCTTTCGGCAATGCCCATTGCGTCACAATAGACCACCTTGATATCGTCTCTCACGCTCTTGCGGTCAATGATGGAGCTGTTGATGACCAGCAGCCCGC
>CALXGF010000092.1 GCA_944387735.1 uncultured Oscillospiraceae bacterium | reverse complement strand
TATTCCAGCTTCTGCGAAAGCGCAGATAATATAATCCATCTTCCATTTAGCTACGGTATAGAAAGTACCCTGAACGATGCTTTGGAAAATAGGGACAGGAATCTTGTGGTTTTGGTGTCAAGCAGCTCCTATTCGGCTGAAGATATTGAAGGCTTGCTTACTAAGATATATAGAGAAAATCCTGCCGTGGTGCCCAGAGAACCCCAGGCCAACGTAAATATGTACAGCGGGACAGGCTCTCAGCGGCTGTATGAAATAAGCATTAACTACGGTCTTACATCTGATGAGTTGGAGCAGCGCATAGCGGCTTTGCAGGCTATAGACGCTTTTAGTAATTTGCAGATTGAGGAGCTCAGCGAATACCAGAAAGCTCTTATCGCCTGCCAATATCTTATGGACAACTGCCGTATCTCAAATAGCAGTACAGATAACACGGCTTATGAGGCCCTGGTGAACCATGAAGCAAACAGCGAAGGTATTGCTTTTGCATATGTTGAACTATGCCGCCAGCTGAATTTAGAGTGCAATATAGTATATGGTCAGCTTTTTTGGGAGGATTACTGCTGGAATATAGTCAAGATAGACGGTAATTATTACCACGTAGACGCATCCGAATGTATACGCTCCGGCCTGGAGAGCGGTTTCCTGAAGAATGACGAGGGTTTCTGGGGCAACTATCGCTGGGACGTGGCTTCATATCCAAAGTGCGTCGGAGATCTGAGCTATCAGCCTGAGGCCCAATAATTTTAAAAAGGTATTGACAAATCAGCAATTTATGGTAGAATAACCATCGTTGCTGATGCGGGCATAGCTCATCCGGTAGAGCGCCACCTTGCCAAGGTGGAGGTAGCGAGTTCGAGCCTCGTTGCCCGCTCCATAAAAGCCTATTGCAAACGCAATAGGCTTTTAACTTAATAACTGCGGGTATGATGGAATTGGCAGACATGCGAGATTTAGGTTCTCGTGCCGAGAGGCGTGCAGGTTCGACCCCTGTTACCCGCACCAAAAATCGACAAGCACCGTCAAGGGCTTGTCGATTTTTACTTATTTGTCTATAGAGAAAACAGGCACACCACATTTGTGACGTACCTGTTTTTACTTAGCTACTTAACTGATAATAGCCAGACCCATGGGGCAGTCCACCGTGTTTTAACCTTGCCTAATTTCCAGGCGTGTTAATCATAAGCAATCCTCCGGCAAGGGGAAAAGCTCAGCCTCTGGCTCCGGCACGCAGAGGTTTGGGATGGCCGGTTCCGGCCTGAGCCGGTAGCTGCTGCTCCGGACGATTGGTATACATCCGGCGCAGCCGGCGGACACAGATAACACTGGCGGGAACCAGGAACAAATCTGCGGCTATCCAGGCCGCCGGGGAGGCAAAGCACACCGCACTGTATCCAAGCACAGGTACCAAACCCATGCCTACACCGGTACGGGCCACCATTTCCAGCACGCCGGCCAGAATGGCAAAGGCGCTGAAACCCATGCCTTGGATGGAGAAACGGACGATGTTCACCAGAGCAAGAGGGAAGAAGAAGGCGGTGGAAGTTACCACATAGCGGGAGGTAAGTTCCTTAAGCAGATCCAGCTGAGGCTCGCCGGGATTCAAAAACAGCAAAGTGCAGGGAGCGGCAAACTCCAGCATGGCGCAAAAGGCCAGCGCCGAGTACACAAGACCCAGCAGAGAACAGTCCCGTATACCCCGGCCCAGACGATCCAGGCGGCAAGCCCCGACATTCTGGCCGCAGTAGGTGGCCATAGTTGCTCCCATTGCGTCAAAGGGGCAGGCCAGCAGCTGGTAGAGCTTTGTCCCGGCGGCTACAGCCGCCACATAGGTGCTGCCCAGAGCATTGACGGAGGCCTGGAGGATAATAGAACCAATGGCGGTTATGGAGTACTGGAGGCCCATTGGAATTCCCATAGAGCACAGCACCTTGCAGGAACGGGCATCCGGCTGCCGCTCCTCCCGGTTCATGCGGAGGATGGGATATTTTTTCACCATATATGCAAGACAGGCTAAGCCTGAGATACCCTGAGACATCACTGTGGCGATAGCTGCCCCTGCTACTCCCGCACTGAACCACAGGATAAAGGCAAAGTCAAGAAAAATATTCAGGAATGAAGACAGGGCCAAAAAGTACACCGGGGTGCGGCTGTCTCCCAGAGAGCGGAGAATGCCGGCCAGCAGGTTATAAAGGAAGGTGGCGGGAATGCCCATAAAGATCACAAAAATATAGGCGTTGGCCCCCTCAAAGATGTCCTCAGGGGTGTGCATCAGGGTAAGAATGCTTTCACTGCCCAGGCCGGTGGCTACTGTAAGTACAAAGGCAAAGAGTACTGAGAGGTAGGCTGCGTTGGCTACATACCGACGCATCTTGGAGAAATCTCCTGCTCCCACCCGCTGGGCTACAGGAATTGCAAAGCCGCTGCACACTCCGGTGCAGAAACCTATCACAAAAAAGTTGATGGAACCTGTGGAGCCCACTGCCGCCAGCGCCTGGGCGCCCAGCAGTTTACCCACAATCATAGTATCAACCAAATTATATAATTGCTGGAACAGCAGACCCAGCAGCGTGGGTACTGCAAATTGAAGGATCAGCCGTATAGGGCTGCCGTTTGTTAAATCTCGGGTCATTATTATCGCTCCTTTCGCGATTGCAACTGTGTCTCAAAACACGTCGTATTATTATAGACACGAGCCCCCACTCTGACTAGCCCATTTTTCCACAATTTTTAATGGATTTTTTTCCAGGGTTTCTTGTTAATTTTCACAATTTACTCCACAAATAATTGTAAACTTTTACAAAATCAATTTGGCCTCTCCATGCATCGGGATAAATAATCACAGAGAGTAAAGGGCTATGTATTACAAATATCCGGCTTGGCGCATCCTTTTTACTGAGAGCGATTTAGAAAATATTTATAAATAGCTTATTGACTTTTTATTTTAGAATTAGTATAATATTTTTATAATAATTCTAAATTTTGGAGCAGTTCATATGACAAAGTATGAAAAGAAAATCTATGATATTGTTAATGCCTCCTACGAACATATGACGGCAGAGCAGATTTATGTGGAGCTGCAAAAAATATATCCTGCCGTTTCCCGTGCTACTATATATAACAATCTGAACAAGCTGTGTGATTTAGGGCTTATTCGCCGTGTATCCTTGGAAGACTCGCCGGACCGTTACGATAGGATAAAAAAACATGATCATATTGTCTGTCAAAAATGTGGGAGAATATCAGATATTTCCTTTGAAGATCTGACGCAGACTTTGGAAAAACAATTTGGCGAAAATTTTTTATACTATGATCTTAAAGTATTTTATCTCTGCCCGGACTGCCGAAAGCTGCAGTCAAATAATTTGTCTTAGTCTGTATGCGGTTAAGACACCGCCTATAGAAATACAACGATTATGAAAGGAGACAAAGCTATGAGATATGTCTGTTCCGTCTGCGGATATATTTACGATGAAGCCAAAGAAGGAAAAGCCTTTTCCGATCTGCCCGACTCGTGGGTGTGCCCCCTATGTGGAGCTGCAAAGGCTGCGTTTAGCCCCGAGCAAAAAGTTGAAGCTCCAAAGGCAACGGTGACGCCTATCCAGATTGATGAGGATATGAAAGAACTTTCTGCCGGAGAGCTGGCGGCCCTCTGTTCCAATTTGGCGCGGGGCTGCGAAAAGCAGTATAAGGAGAGGGAAGCGGCGCTGTTTCGTGAGATTGCCGAGTATTTCTCAGCCGCCGCCCCAGCCGTAGAGAATGCCGATATGGCTCAACTGGCCAAATTGATTCAGGGAGATTTAAGCGAAGGTTACCCGGCATTGCGTTCGGCAGCCGCTGCCGACATGGATCGGGGGACACAGCGCATTTGCGTATGGGGTGAAAAGGTGACCAACATTCTGAACACCCTTATGCATCGTTGGGAAAAAGAAGGGGAGGCCTTTTTACAGAATACTCAGGTGTGGGTATGCACGGTCTGCGGCTTTATGTACATAGGGGATTCTGCTCCGGAACTTTGTCCGGTTTGTAAAGTGCCTTCATGGAAGTTTGAAAAGATAGAAGGGAGGGCTTCGGTATGAAACGGATAGCCGTCAGAAATCTGCGGCTTTGTACGAAAGACTGCCTCTGCCTATACGTATGCCCCACAGGTGCAACGGATACAGAGAACAGTATTATTGATGTTAACAAATGCATTGGCTGCGGAGTTTGCGCAGATGCTTGCCCCAGCGGAGCCATTTCCATGGTTCCAACAGAATATCCTCCTCAGCAGAAAAAGACAGAGCAGGTGACCGCACTCTCCAACTCTCTTGCAAAGAGCAAATCCAAGCAAGAAATTATTGCCCGGCAGATAGCGGAAAATACCAGCAACGATGATCTTTACCGTTTGATGACAGGCGTTGCAAAATCCGTGCGGCTGGTAAATGAAGACTTGCTGCGGGAAGCTGGGTATATGCTGCCCCAAAGCGGAAACACGCACAAGCTGCTGCGCAAATGGATTGAAAATCCGCCTTCCCAGGAATTCCCTGTTAAGGCGGCAGAGGAGCTTTTAAAACTGATTCCCTGTAATGATATGGAAAAAGGAGAGGAAAAGAAAATGAGCAAATGGAAATGCAAAGTATGCGGGTATATCTATGAGGGCAAGGATCTGCCCGCCGATTTTATCTGCCCTGTCTGCAAGCAACCGGCTTCTTCCTTTGAAAAAGTGGAGGAAACACCTAAGGCAAATAAATATGCAGGAACTCAAACAGAGAAGAATTTGGAAGCAGCCTTTGCCGGGGAGTCACAGGCTCGAAATAAATATACATATTTCTCCTCCGTGGCCAAGAAAGAGGGGTATGAGCAAATTGCCGCTCTATTCCTCAAAACTGCGGACAATGAAAAAGAGCATGCTAAGATGTGGTTTAAAGAGCTGAACGGCATTGGAGACACCGCAGAAAATTTGCTCCACGCCGCTGAGGGCGAAAATTACGAATGGACGGATATGTACGAAGGTTTTGCCAAGACGGCCGAAGAAGAGGGCTTCACTGAGCTGGCTGCAAAATTCCGTTTGGTTGCCGCCATCGAAAAGCATCACGAGGAGCGTTATCGTGCGCTGCTGCACAATGTGGAGATGGCAGAGGTTTTCGCAAAAAGCGAGGTAAAGGTCTGGGAATGTCGCAACTGCGGGCACATAGTAGTGGGCACTGCCGCACCAGAGGTATGCCCCACTTGCAACCATCCACAGAGCTATTTTGAGATCAACTGTGAGAATTACTGAGCGCCATGTTGAGGTGAGTGCAGTTTCAAAAGATGAATGCTTTGCTATGAAAAATACCTGCAATGTGGAAATATTACCTATCCCGACGCTATCAAAGTAGGAGCGCTTCGGGATTGACACCCATATTGCAGCAGAATTACTTCTGCACTGCGTTTTATAAAAAATTACAGGACAGCCTTAGCTGCCCTGTAATTTTTTATAAGCACAAAGCTTACTTCATGCCGTTTTCGTAAGACTCGATCATCTTCTTGACCATCTGGCCGCCGACGGAGCCTGCCTGACGGCTGGTCAGATCGCCGTTATAACCGTTCTTCAGATTAACGCCGACCTCAGAAGCGGCCTCCATCTTGAACTTATCCATTGCCTCGCGGGCAGAAGGATTTACAAGACGATTGCTGGAATTGCTAGCCATAGTTTACATCTCCTTTTCATCAATTCGGGTTTTGTTTCCCACGCTTATCTTTTGCCGAGAATCAAAAGTTATTCATTTGTTTTAAGGCAATTTCTGCATATTCGTCTATTGACAAAAAGTAGCTAAGCTTCTATCATGTTCATATGAGCAGACATACATATTTGGGGTGAGAAGATATGGAGCGCAAGACCAACAGCCCGGAAACTGCGCCGGACAGAGACAGACTGTATGAACTGTCCGAATTTTTTCGCATCTTTGGCGACAGTAGCAGGATAAGAATATTATATGCCCTTTTAGATAGGGAAAAGTGCGTTCTGGATATTGCAAAGCAGCTGGGGATGTCCCATTCGGCGGTGTCACACCAGCTTCAGACATTGCGGGCAAACCGCCTTGTAAAATACAGAAGGGACGGAAAGACCGTGTTCTATTCCCTGGCGGACGACCATATCTTCGGCATAATAAATCAGGGACTGGAACACATAGAGGAGTAAGGCAATGAGTAAGGATTACATCGATTACGGTATGCAGGAGCTGGATGAAGACGTAAAAATATATAAAACCAAAGAGAGCTCTCCTCGGCAAAATACAATGCCTATGAACACAGAGGCTGTGGAGAGGGAATACACGGAGAAGGCTGAGCAGATTGATTCAAGAGATCGCTCTCCCCAAAGGAGACAGGCCCGTAAGCGGGAGAGTAAAAGATACCGGGAGCTTACGGCAAAGGATATCGCCGTCCCCGTGCTTTCAGCTCTTATTTTTGCAGCCCTGTGGTTTGCCCCTACCCAGGGATGGCTGAGAACTCTAAGCTTCCTGCTGCCATATCTGATAGCGGGTTTCGACGTTTTTTTGAGGGCCCTGGAGCGCATCTCAGAAAAGGAAGTTTTGAACGAAGCTCTGGTATGTACTCTTGCCTCTGTCGCCGCCTATGCCCTGGGGCACCAGTTGACGGCCTTGCTGATAATGCTGCTGTTCAGACTCTGCTGCATTGTCGAGTCTTATGCCGTCAGACGCAGCCGTAAGCAGCTGGCGAAATTGATGAGTATCAGACCTGACAGCGCAAACGTGGAAACTGCCGAAGGCGTATTGTCCGTCACCCCGGACTATGTAAATGTAGGCGATATAATCGTTGTCAATCCGGGTGAGCGTATTCCTCTTGACGGCGTGATAATAGACGGCATTACCACCATAGACTGCTCACCCCTGGCGGGAAAGACCGAGGCGCTCGCAGTAACTTCAGGATTTAGAGTCCTTTCCGGCTGCATCAACATTACCAGCCCCATAAGGATCAGGACCGACAGGAGCTATGCCGACTCCATGGTGAGCAAGATTTTGAAGCTGGCAGAGGATTCTCCGGAAAATAAATCCCGTCAGGAGAAGCTTATAGCAGCTTTCGGAAAATACTTCAGCCCCGCAGTGATGGCAGCCGCTCTGTTTATCGCAGTGGTGCCGCCTATATTCAACAGCCAGTGGCTGGAATATTTGGAGAGAGCAGCGGCTTTTATCATGGTATCCTGTCCCAGCTCTATGGTTCTGTCCGTGCCCTTGGCCTATTTCGGCGGCATGGGCTGCGCTGCTGAAAACGGAGTTTTGATAAAGGGCTTTAATTACCTGGAGAGCCTGGCCAATGCGGATACCTTCGTTTTTGAAAAAACCGGGATTATAACTGAAGGCCGCTATACCGTAACGGATGTTTTCCCGGAGGGCCTGGGCGAGCGTGAGCTGCTGGGGATAGCGGCAAGTGCAGAGATGTATTCCTCCCATCCTATAGCCAGAGCAATCAGACAGGTAAGCGCCCCCATTGTAGAGCCTGGAGATGTCAGGGCGGAGGATATACCCGGAAGGGGAGTAAGAGCCTTTATAGGCGGCAAGGAAGTTCTGCTTGGCAACGCAGCCCTCCTGGGAGAAAACGGCATAGGATATAAGGTGCCGAGCCGCAGCGGTTCTGCCGTGCATGTGGCGGTGGACGGAAGGTATTGCGGCCATATCCTTGTGAGCGACAGGCTGCGCCGCGGGGCCTTTGATGCTCTGGAGAACATGCGGGTACATGGAGTGTCAAAAATGGTGATGCTTACAGGGGATGTATTGTCTGTAGCCAGACCTTTGGGCTCCAAACTTAACTTCGATATGCTAAAGGCTGAGCTGCGGCCTGAGGACAAGCTGGCAGCTGTAGACTATCTCATCAGCAACAAGGGCGGTATTGGTACAGTGGCCTTTGTTGGGGATGGGGTCAATGACGCCCCCATTCTAAAAAGGGCGGATGTCGGAATAGTTATGGGCGCACTTGACTGCGACGAAGCTTTTGACAATGCAGATATTTTGATAATGGACGAGAAAATCGGCAAGCTGCCTCTGGCTGTCAAGGCGGCGAGATTTACTCAGTTGTTAGTGAAGGAAAACACCGGCTTGGCGCTGATAACTAAATTTGTCATTCTTGCGGGCAGCGCCCTTGGATTCGTACCAATCGCCGCAGCTGCAGTTGTGGATAGCGGCGTTGTAATATCAAGTCTTATTAATTCGCTTAGGTCCCTCAGGGCATGGAAGGAGTAAAAAAACATGAACGAAGCTTTAAAAGCCATTTATGACAGGCGCAGCATAAGAAAGTACAAACCGCAGCAGATAAGCTCCGAAGAGCTGGAGGCTGTGCTGAAGGCAGGGGTCTGCGCCCCCACCGGCATGAACAGGCAATCTCCAATAATCATTGCAGTTCAGAACAAAGATGATGTGGCATATCTCTCCAAGCTAAATGCAAAGGTTAAAAACTTTGGCACAGATGCATTTTACGGTGCGCCCACGGTTTTAGTGGTCTTGGCAGAGGCAGACAGCAGCTTTGCAGTTCAGGACGGCAGTCTTGTGATGGGCAATCTTATGAACGCCGCCAGCGCTCTTGGTTTGGGCTCTTGCTGGATAAACCGGGCCAAAGAGGTCTTTGAAAGCGACGAGGGCAAGGCTTTATTAAAAAAATGGGGCGTGGAAGGCAATTATGTGGGTATAGGAAACTGTATACTTGGATACGCCGATGAGTCTCCGGAAATGAAGCCCAGGAAAGAAAAGTACGTGTACTACGTAAAGTAAAGTCCATGAATACCTACGACTTTGACCAGACCATATTTAATCCGGACAGCTCCTACTGCTTCTATATGTACTGTCTCAGAAACTATCCGGCAGCTGTATTGCCCACAGCGCCCAGGTCATTGGCAAAAGCTATAGCCTATAGGCGGGGGCGGCTGAGTGCAAAGGAGCTGAAAGAGCAGCTGTTCTCATTCCTGCCGAGAATTCCCGATATAGATAGGGTCGTTGCAGACTTCTGGACAGAGAACAAGCATAGGATGGCCGCCTGGTATCTGGCTCAGCGGAGAGACGACGATATTATTATTTCCGCTTCTCCGGAATTTCTCCTCAGCCCTATTTGTAAGGAGCTGGGAGTGAGACTAATAAGCACACGTATGGATAAACACAGCGGACGTATAGAAGGGGAGAACTGCCATGACAAGGAAAAAGTGCTCAGATTCAAGGCGGCTTACCCAGATGCCCATACAGAAAACTTCTATTCCGACTCGCTAACCGACCAGCCGATGGCAGAGCTGGCCGACCGCGCGTTCCTTGTAAACAAAAATAATATCAGGCCCTGGCCCTTTGAAAAGGAAAAAGCCTGACTGCTTAGATAGGTAAACGCTCGTTTACTGCGATCGTATGCGATGGATACAAAAGAGAAAATTTTAGACTGTGCCTTGAGGCTTTTTGCCAGAGACGGCTTTGAGGCCGTTTCAGTCAGTATGATAGCCGATGGCCTTGGCATTACTAAAGGCGCCCTGTATAAGCACTATCTTAATAAGAGGGCTATATTTGACAGTATAGTCCGCCGCATGGACGAGCAGAATTACGACAACGCCCGTCGCTTTGACATGCCCGGAAATTTGTTTGAGAATATGCCGGACAAATTCAGAAATACCGGGCTGGAAAAGCTCTGCGCATATACTATGGCACAGTTTCTTTATTGGACTGAGGACGGTTTTGCCTCTCGGTTCAGAAAGCTGATATCCCTTGAGCGATACAGAAACAGCGAAATGAACGCCTTATATCAGAGATATTTTGGCTCCGGACTTCTCGATTATATTGAAAAAATACTGGAGGGCTTGGAGCTGGAGCTTTCCAAGGCGAATTTACGCTGTTATGCGCTGGAGTTTTATGCTCCTGTCTACACTCTTATTAATCTGTATGACGGGGGAGGGGAAGCCGGAGAGCTTGCCTCAATGCTGAAAACCCACATGGAAAACTTTGTGGCCGGGCTGGAGAGGCGCAGCGGCATTTCGGCAGCTGTTGTTCCAGCAGTTCCCGAAAAGTCGGAGGCTGTATATCCAAAGAGCGGCAAATATTCCGGCGAGCCGTATATGTCCAGAATGATGGGGCCAAATCCCCTGAAGCTTGCGGAAGAGCTGCTGGAAGGCAATCTCATAAGAGAGGGCGGAACAGTGTGCGACTTGGGCTGCGGCAGGGGGCTTACCTCCGTCTTTTTGGCCAGAGAATATGGCTTTAACGTCGTAGCTGCGGACTTGTGGAGCGAGCCGGAGGAAAACGCCGCCTTTTTTGCTTCCCAGGGCTTTGGTCCAGACAGAATAAGAGCTGTCAAGGCTGACGCCATGGCTTTGCCTTTTTCTGAGGAGAGCTTTGACGCCGTGCTATGCGTAGACTCTTATCACTATTTCGGCAGGGATAAAAGCTTTCTCAACGACAAGCTTCTGCCCTTTGTCAGACATGGCGGATATATCTACATCGCCATACCCGGCATGGTGAGGGACTGTCATGACAGGCTGCCCAGGGAGCTTCTGTTTTCATGGAATCCGGACCAACTGGACTATATGCACGACGTCCATTACTGGAGAGGACTTATCAGCGCCGCCAGGGGTATAGACCTGCTGGCAGTCCGGCAGATGGAGAGCATGGAGCAGGTTTGGCAAGACTGGCTAATACAGGATAATCCCTACTCCAGGCAGGACGGAAAGGCCATGGAGGCCGGAGCCGGAAAATATTTAAACTTCATTAAAATAATCATACGGAAGAGATAATATAAAAAATAAACGCTAAAAGGCAAAGGCCGGGTTTTTCCGGCCTTTGCCTTTTTAACATCCGCAGCTAAGAAAATTATTTTTTAAACTCAGGGATAAAAGCGTCGCTGACTCCCATAGCATGGAGACGCAGCTTCATTTGACTGGGCTTTTTATTGTACATGGCCGTTCTCAACTCATCGTCAGGTACGAAGCGATAGTAGGTGGCGCAGAAGCTGTCAAACATTGTGCGGTTACTTGGGCCAAGCAGCGGTAGGTACATAAAAAAAGCTACCAAAGCCCCTCCAAAAAAGCAAATTATAAAATACCATGGGCAGAAAATAAGCACCAAGGCAATGATTATGGCGCATACTACGGCGCAGCTGACTACGGAAACGGCTGTATACCGGCGGGCGCCAATGGCAATCAGGTCCTCCTTGGCGGCCTGCATGCCTTTAATAAGGGGATAGGCAGTAAAGAAGTTAAACAGAAATTGTCGCACAAAAAGATAGAACCAGAGCCAGCCTACCATCAGCAGCGCCCCTGCGCCCAATACCTTCATCTGCATAATAACGGCCTCCCAAAGAACTTTATTTATAAAATGATACCACATCCTTCTTCATCTTTCAAGAATATTTCAAGCCTTCCCAGCATAGAGTGTTTCAAGGAAGTGATAAGGTGGACAGCTTTATGACGGCCTGCGAACTTCTGCCGGCCCAATACAGGCCGGCGATCCTGGAAGCAGGTAAAAAAACTGCTGAAGAGATACGTCTGCGCAGGGCGCAGCGTTTATCTCTTGTGATTGACGGTCGGGAGCAGGAACTGGGCGGGGACAAGCTGAGCGAAAGGGACCTGATGCAGGTCTTGGAAAAGGCTACCGGCGCCTCGCTGCACTCCGTAGCTCCGGCAATGGCAAAGGGCTATATAAGTTACAAGGGCCTTCGTATAGGTCTCTGCGGAACTGCCGCCATGAACGGAGAACAGCTGCTGGGCATCAGAGGCTTCAGTTCCCTTGCTATACGTCTGCCCAAAGAGTGCAGAGGAATTTGCGCCGGCTTTGCAGACAGGCTAATGGAAAACGGATTTGAGAACACGCTGATAGTCTCCCCCCCAGGAGTGGGTAAAACTACCCTGCTTAGGGAACTTATTCGGGTGACGGCCAACAAGGGAGTCCGTGTGGCGGTGCTGGATGAGCGATGTGAACTTTATGCGGAGGGGGGTTTTGATCTGGGTAGATGCAGCGATGTGCTCTCCAGCGTTCCTAAAGAGCTGGGGGCGAGCATGCTGCTCAGGGGCATGAATCCGCAGCTGATAGCTATGGACGAGATAAGCAGGGAAGGCGATATAGAGGTCATTGAACAGATTATAGGCTGCGGAGTCGCTCTTTTGGCCAGCGCCCACGGCAGAGGCAGAGAGGACATGCTGTCCAGGCCAATGTACAGGAAACTCTTTGAGATGGGCATATTCAGAAATATTTTGACGATATACAGAAACGAAAGCCGCAGACGGTATGTATTGGAGAAGCTTTGATGTTACGTTTACTGGGCGCTCTGCTGATAGCCGGGGCATCCCTGGCTATAGGGCTGAGCTACATAGCCGGAGAGGCGAGAAAATTAAATGATCTGCGTTCCTTCGTCTTGCTGCTGAAAGAAATGTGTGGAGAGCTGGGAGTCAGGGCAAGTCCGCTGCCTGAACTTCTGGAGCTTTTAGGCCGCCGATGCGGCGGCTGCGGCGGGAGTTTTGCCGCTTCTCTCCACTCCAGGATGAACGAGCTGGGGGAAAAGGAGTTTTCTCAGCTGTGGAATGAATGTCTTACAGTTTTTTCACGGTATTTGGAGAGCGAGGAGAGAGAGCAATTGCAGACTCTGGGGCTGTGTCTGGGGCGATATGAGCTGGACAGGCAGCTATCAGAGCTGGAGATATGCATAAACTTCCTTGACAGACGCATTGCCGGCTACAGCTCGCTCCTGCCTGAAAAGAGAAGAATGGGTTTGGGCCTTGCCTGTTCCCTGGGAGCGCTGCTGCTTATAGTACTTATTTAGGAGAAAAGCATGGATGTCGACCTGATATTTAAAATCGCCGCTATAGGCATACTTGTTGCGGTACTCAATATTTTGCTCCAACGCTCCGGCAGAGATGAACAGGCCCTTATGACCAGCATTACCGCCCTGGTGGTAGTGCTTATGATCGTTGTGCAAAAAATAAGCGAACTTTTCAATATGATAAAGTCGCTTTTCGGTCTGTAGCCTATGGATATAATTATCAAGTGCTCGGCTATAGCTTTACTGAGCTGCCTTATCTGCCTGATCATCAAGCGGACGAATCCGGAAATGTCCGTAGTGCTAAGCGCAGGGGCTATCGTCATTATAATCAGCGCAGCCATGAGTTTTGCCTCTGCCCTCATCCAACTGGCAGCGGCAGTAAAAAACATAAGTGAGGGCGCCGACGTACTTATCACGCCGGTGCTGAAGTGTGTAGGCATCGGTGCGGTGACCAAAATCACTACGGAGCTCTGCCGGGATTCATCTCAAAGTTCTGCAGCTGCCGCTGTAGACATGGCAGGGACCCTGTGCGCCATTGCCGTTTCCATGCCTTTGATCATGAGCATGCTGAAAATGATAGGAGGGATGACATGAGAACAATGCTGCTTATTATTCTCATTTTCCCTCTCTTCATGCTGCCCGCCTACGCAGAGGACATATACAGCCAGGCCGCCCGTGAAACAGGGATATTCGCAGTTGAAGATCAACTCCCCGATGAGGCGAAAGAGATCAGCGGGGCCTTGAAGGTTGACGGCAGCTATGACACGGAAAACGCCCTTGAACGTCTTTGGAACAGCTTTTTACAGGGTGTACAGAGGGAGCTGGAGGGCAATCTTAAAACTGCGGCCTCACTTATTGCCATTGCTGTTTTGTGCGCCTTATCCGGCTCTCTTTGCAGCGGAAAGCCTATAAAGGAATATATCAGCATTGCGGGATGCTGTGCCGCCGCCGTAAGCCTGTTGGGCAGCGTCGACAGCATAGTAGAGGAGACCGTTTCGGCTTTGAACCAGCTCTCCGACTATTCCAAGGCTGCGCTTCCGGCCATGTTTACCGCTGCAGCCGCCTGCGGAGCGGTTGGCTCCGCCTCGGCAAAGTATGCCGCTACCTGCCTGGCTCTGGATGTGCTGATGAGTATTTCCCAAAAGCTGATTATCCCCCTGGTGTATTCATATCTGGCTCTGGCTGTTGCAGGAAGCGTGTTTCCCAACTCCCTGCTGAGCAATACGGCTAAGCTCACAAAGTGGATGGCGGTCACCATAATGACTGCGATGACCATTGCTTTCAGCTCTTACATAGGTATGACGGGCCTGGTGGCTGGAAGTATAGACGCCGCCGCCCTGAAAACTGCGCGAACTGTTATATCCACCAGCCTGCCGGTGGTGGGGGGGATTATTTCCGACGCCTCAGGCGCAGTGCTGTCCGCCGCTTCAGTAATAAAAAACTCCGCCGGTGTGTTTGGCCTAATTGCAGTATGCGCCCTGTGCGCCGGGCCTTTTGCCCTGCTGTCTGTCAGGATGCTGGTGCTGAAAGCTGCCGCAGCAGCCTCGGACATGGTGCCCAACAGCCGCCTGTCCGGACTTATTGCCTGCGTGAGTACGGCAATGGGTCTGCTCCTGGGTTTGCTGGGATGCTGCGGCATAATGCTCTTTATCTCCATAATGGCCGGTATAAAGGCGGTGAGCCTTTAATGTATGAGGGAATACGGGAGCTGTGCGCCGTGTCTCTGCTGTGCGGGGCAGCCTTGAGTATACTGCCTGAGGGCGGGGTAAAGCGGGTAGCCGAGATACTTTGTACGGCAAGTTTGATACTTGCGGTAATAAGCCCCATAAAGGAGCTGGACTTAGATGTACTTGCACTGGAAAATGCCCGTCTCCACGAGCTGGAGACAAGCCTTGCCCAGCAAGGGCAGGAGGCGGAGGAGCGCCTAAACAGGCTAGTCATAGAACAGGAATACGAGACATATATTATGGACAAAGCCAGTGAACTCGGAATAGAGGGCCTGGCAGCTGATGTGGAAGTACAGTGGAGCCTGGAAGGATTTTGGATACCCTACGGAGCCGAGATACGTTCAGCCTGCAGCCAGGACAGCAGGGAACGTCTCTCTCAGCTACTGGTATCAGACTTGGGCATACCATACGAAAGGCAGCGGTGGAACAGTGAGTGAAAGCCTGAAAGTCAAAGCGGAAAAACTGGAGAAATTTAAATACCCTCTGGTGGTACTGGTTATCGGCGTGGCTCTTATGCTGCTGCCTACAGGCAGCTCACAGATGAAGGAAAGCACGGACAGAAATGAGCAGGTGGCTCAAATTCTTTCCCAGACCGAGGGGGTGGGGGAGGCAAGGGTGCTGATATCCGAAAGCGGTGTTGTGGTCGCCTGTTCGGGGGCTGAGAACGCCCGGGTAAGGCTGGATATTATTCGGGCGGTAAGTTCATATACTGGTTTTACATCAGATAAAATCACGATTCTGAAAATGGCAGATTAAAGCTTAGGGGGAATATGCAAACATGAAAAACCGTAAAAGAAACCTTACGATGCTGGCGGTACTGATGTTCGTCTGTGCAGCGGTAGCCCTTAACTGGTCATATAACAACAGATGGGGCACGCCGGACTCGGAAATGGTATCTGCCGAGGATGAAGCCATGATGAGCGCCAACGCAGAATTTGAAGACAGCCTTGTAAACACCGGGGGAGAATACTTTGCCGAGGCCAGGCTCACAAGGCAGGTGTCCAGAGACGAGGCTCTGGAACTCCTGCAAACCGCAGCCACATCGGAGACTGCTTCTCAGGAGACTATCGACAGCGCCATGAACGCCATATCGGCTATGGCCACATGTACCATGCAGGAAGCCCAAATAGAGAACCTGCTTATAGCTAAAGACTTTGACGAATGTGTCGTGTACATAGGCAACGACACTGTAACAGTTGCCGTGCCCGCTCCTGCTGAGGGACTCAGCGAGGAGGCAGTGGCCAGAATAACGGATGTGATATGCACTGAAACTCAGTATACCGCCGCTCAGCTCAGCATTATAGAGGTAAAAGCTTAATATTAAAGCCTCTCAGGCCCCCTGATATCAGGGGGCCTGAATATTTTTCAGCTATGCCTTTGAAATTTGAATATTGTACTTTATTTTTCAAGTATATCGTGTTAAAATATAACGAAATCATTTAGGAGGATAACTATGGGCGAGAACTATATCACCTGCCATGAACAGCTTGGCAGCATCAATATTTCCGAGGATGTCATCTACAGTATGGTGAGAGCCGCTATCACAGAGGTGGATGGAGTTGCCGGCCTGTCCAATACCGCAGGCGCTGAGCTTGCTGAGCTCTTCGGCCTTAAAACAGTGGCTAAGGGCGTAAAGGTCCAATTCGTGGAATCCAAAATCGTGGTTGATGCCATCATTACCGTTATGTACGGCAGGAATATTGTCGGAGTAGCCAAGGCCGTTCAGGAAAAAGTCCTGTCCGTGGTTCAGTCTACCACCGGCATAGAGAATGCGGAAGTTAACGTACATGTTTCCGGCGTGGCCTTTGAAAAATAAGGGCCGGGGGTAGATTATATGACCAGAACTACAGCCAGGGAGATTGCCATCCAACTGGGCTTTGCCGCAGCGTCCAGGGGTGCGGAGCTTTCTCAGCTTATTGAGGACTTCTTTGCTCCGGAGCACTACGCCAGCTTACAGGAGGAGGACGAGCTATACAAGGAACTCCCGGATAAAAAACAAATGGCCTACATACGTCGCCTCGTACAGCTGAGCACAGAAAATCGCAGCGAGATCGACGGATATATAGAGCGGTATTCCAAAGGCTGGAAGCTGGAGCGCATCTCCCGCACAGCCCTGGCTGTTATGCGCTGCGCCATCTGTGAGATACTTTATATGGACGAGATACCCAACGCTGCCGCTATTAACGAGGCAGTGGAACTTGCCAAGGGCTATGACGAACCGGACACGGTGGCCTTTATAAACGGCGTATTGGGCGGCTTTATGCGGGGAGAATTGCACCGGGACAATCCCCCTCAGGAGTGAGCCATGGAGCGGCAAAGCCTAAGCGTATCTGAACTTAACAATCTTATAAAAGGGCTCCTGGAACAGGAGCCTAAGCTGTCCAATGTCTGTGTTCGAGGCGAGCTGTCCAATTACAAAATATATCCCTCGGGCCATCATTATTTTACCCTGAAGGACAGCGAGAGCAGTCTGCGCTGCGTAATGTTCAAAAGCAGTGCGGTAAAGCTGCGCTTTCGTCCGGAAAACGGAATGGGCGTCACCGTTTACGGGCGGGTGGCCGTATACCCCAGAGACGGCGCATACCAACTCTATTGCAGCGCAATAATGCCGGAAGGCGCCGGGGACCTTCAGATAGCCTTTGAACAGTTGAAAGCTCAGCTGGCCTCGGAAGGACTTTTTGAGCGCAGCCATAAAAAAAGCCTGCCTCAATTTCCAAAACGCATAGCTATAATCACATCCTCAGCCGGTGCGGCAGTCCACGACATGATCCGTATATTGGGACGTCGCTGGCCCATGGCTCAGGTGGTGCTTCTGCCCGTACGCGTGCAGGGGGCGGAGGCCCCGCCGGAGATAGCCGGCGCCCTTCGCTATGCCAACGAATTCAAAGTTGCAGACGTAATAATAACAGGCCGTGGCGGCGGCTCTATGGAGGACCTGTGGGCCTTTAACGACGAGAGAGTGGCCAGGGCCATTTATGCCTCCGAGCTGCCGGTCATTTCTGCCGTTGGCCATGAACCGGATGTTACCATCGCCGACTATGTGGCGGACGCAAGGGCTTCCACGCCCTCCAATGCCGCTGAGATTGCTGTTCCCGACTGGCACGAGATCCTTGACTCTATTAATAGTTACGAAATTCGTGCAGACCAGGCTATGCGTAAAAAGCTCCTGAGTCTCAGTGAAAAATTGGAGGCGCTAAAAAATAAGCGTGTGATCACGGATCCAAGCGCCCACATTGACAACAGGCGTATAGAGCTGGACCATGCCAGGGACAGACTGACTGCGGCGGAGGAACGGAAGCTCTCCCGGTGCAGGCAGAACTTTTTGGCCCTTACTTCTGCTTTGGATGCCATGAGCCCTCTAAGGGTTTTGACCAGGGGCTATGCTATAGCCGAAAAGGAGGACGGCTCCACGGTAAAAAGTGTGGAGATGCTCAGTGCGGGAGACAGTCTGTCTTTGCAGCTATGGGACGGGAAGGCCGATTGTCTTGTGAGTTCGGTAAGCAAGCGGAGCATTAAATAATGGCAGCCGAGCTTTATGCTGCTAAAGGTCGATTTTAGTATCTATTTATTCGGACTGTCCGGCGGCCGTTCCGGGGCAGCTTCTTTAAATTGATTGGACGGCAGGATGGAGAGGAAAATGGCAGGGAAAAAACTTAGTTTTGAGCAGTCTCTTAGCAGACTTGACGAAATAGTGCGACATTTGGAAAAGGGCGATATGCCCTTAAGCGAATCTCTGGCTCTCTATGAGGAGGGGGCCGGGCTTATAAAACGCTGCAGCGAGATGCTGGACGAGGCGGAACAGAAAGTCGTGAAGTTAAAAAAAGGACCGGACAGGGAGCCTATTGAGCTGCCCTTTGAGGATGAAAGCCAGAATGACAGTTGAGGAATATAAAAGCAAGATAGAAGCGGCTCTGGAAAAGTACTTTCTTATGGGAGATGAATTTCCTCAGGCAAAGCTGGGAGAAGCCATGCGCTACAGTCTTATGGCCGGAGGAAAGCGTATAAGACCTATGCTTGTGCTGGAGTTCTGCCGCATTTCCGGCGGAGATGTGGAGCTGGCTCTTCCTGTGGCCTGCGCTATTGAAATGCTTCACACTTATAGCCTTATCCACGACGACCTGCCCTGTATGGACGACGACGAGCTGCGCCGCGGCCGCCCTACCAACCATGTGGTATATGGGGAATGTACTGCCGTTCTGGCCGGAGATACTCTCCAGGCTGAAGCCTTTGGCGCTATACTTCGCTCCCGGCTCCCGGCGGAGAGCAGGGCCAAGTGCGCCGAGATTCTGGCTGGGGCTGCCGGTATAGACGGTATGTGCGGCGGGCAGTATCTGGATATGAGCTGGGAGGGGCGTGAACTCTCAGAGCAGGAGCTGACGGAAATCAACTCCAGGAAAACCGGTGCGCTGCTGGTGGCCGCCTGTCAGATGGGCGTGGCCGCCGCAGGGGGAAATAAACTCATGATGGAAGCGGCAGGGCATTTCGGCGCCGCCCTGGGTATGGCCTTTCAGATAAGAGACGATATGCTGGATGTACTCAGTACCAATGAGGAGCTGGGTAAGCCTGTGGGTTCCGATGAGAGAGAAAATAAAAATACTTATATGGTACTCATGGGGAAAGAGGGCTGTGAAAAAACCATAGCCAAACTTACCCAATTTGCGAAGGATATCCTTAAGGAAGCTTTTGACGACACCGATTTTCTATGCAGTCTTGCAGATTCTCTGGCAAATAGAAATAAATAAAGGCGGAAAAATTTCTGCCTGTTGGAGTGTATTTCTTGAGTGTAATAGAAAAGATAAACTGTTCAAATGACGTAAAGGAACTGAGCCGGGATGAGCTGGAGCTCCTTTGCACTGAACTTAGAAAATTTGAAATTGACAATATTGCCAAGACCGGCGGCCACCTGGCCTCCAACCTTGGAACCGTTGAGCTCACAGTCGCCCTGCACAGAGTGTATGACAGCTCTGTGGACAGGATAGTTTTTGACGTGGGTCATCAGTGCTATACCCATAAAATCATAACCGGCAGAAGAGATCGCTTTTCTACCTTACGTCAATATGGAGGTATATCAGGCTTTCCAAAGCCTCACGAAGCTGTGGATGACGCTTTTGTTGCCGGACATGCCTCAAATTCCGTTTCCGTCGCTCTCGGTATGGCCAGGGCAAGAACTCTAAACGGGGATAACTATGATGTGGTCGCCCTTATCGGCGACGGCGCTCTCACCGGCGGCCTCGCCTATGAGGGCCTGTCCAACGCCGCTGCCAGCGGGGAACCTCTGGTTATAATCCTTAACGACAACAATATGTCCATCAGCGAAAATGTGGGCGGCACATCAAAGCTGCTTCAGATGATGCGGATGCGGCCCGGCTATCTCAGCTTTAAAAAATGGTACAGGGCAGTAATTAAAAAGACTTCCCTTGTCTACAAGCTTAGTCATAAGCTGAAAGAGTGGCTAAAATCCTGGATGCTTCCAGATAATATTTTCAGCGAGATGGGTCTGGAATATCTCGGCCCTATAGACGGACACAATCTTGATTCTCTTGAGAAGGCAATACGCCTTGCCAGGGATATGCAGGAGCCCGTACTTCTCCATGTAATTACCCGTAAAGGCAAAGGCTGCGATTATGCCGAGGCTCATCCTGACAAATACCATGGAGTCGGTTGCTTTGACGCAAGCACAGGCGTTCTGTCGGCTGTGGAAACAAGTTTCTCAGATAAGCTGGGTGAGTTCCTGTGCCGCTTTGCTGAGGAGGACAGGCAATTAGTCGTCATCACTGCGGCTATGGCCGGCGGAACGGGAGTAGAGTGTTTTTCCTCAAAGTACCCCGATAGATTTTTTGACACCGGTATTGCCGAGGGACATGCGGCCGCCATGGCTGCGGGTATGGCAAAGCAGGGGCTTCTCCCTGTTTTCGCAGTGTATTCCACCTTTCTTCAGCGCAGCTATGACATGCTGATTCATGACGTGTCTCTTCAGAAGCTCCATGTGGTATTCTGCGTAGACAGGGCAGGTCTTGTGGGCAGCGACGGGGAAACACATCAAGGCGTTTTCGATGTTAGCTATCTGTCTTCAGTGCCCGGAATGACCATACTCGCTCCGGCCAGCTTTCAGGAGCTTCACGACATGCTGAGCTACGCCTTGAACGATATTGAAGGCCCGGTAGCGGTAAGGTATTCCCGTGGCGGGGAAGGAGAATATAAAGACTCCTGTGTGGCGGCAGAGTCAATACTGCGCACAGGCGAGGATATCACGCTGGTGTCCTACGGGCCCCTTATTAATCAGGCGCTCGAAGCCGCTGACCAGCTCGCCTCAATGGGTATTTCCGCCCAGGTAGTGAAGCTGGGCGTGCTGCGTCCAAATGATTTCAGCCTGTGCCTTGAGTCAGTAAAGAAGACCGGCAAACTGATAGTGGCGGAGGAAGTATGCGATTCCGGCTGCATAGGCTCAAAAATAATTTCCGAAGCCGCAATCAGAGGTATCGAACTTAAGGCTGCAAAGCTTCTGAATTTGGGCAGCGGTATAGTCTGCCACGGTAAAGTCAGTGAAATTCTGCATGAAAAGGGGCTGGACGCAGCAGGTATTGCGGAACAGGCCCAGGAGCTCTGCGGTTCCTGCATTGAAATAAAATGAAAAAAATTCGCTTGGATCAACTGGTCTTTGACCTGGGCTACACTGAGAGTCGTGAACGGGCAAAAACCACAATTATGAGCGGTCTGGTATTCGTAAACGGCCAGAGAGCGGATAAGCCCGGAACTCCGGTGGCGCCGGACGCCAAAATAGAGGTTCGGGGCGAGGCCCTGCCTTTTGTGAGCCGGGGCGGGTTTAAGCTGGATAAGGCCCTGAAAGTTTTTCCCGTGGATGCAAGGGGAAAAATATGTATTGACTGCGGAGCATCTACCGGCGGTTTTACCGACGTGCTACTGCAGCACGGCGCAGCTAAGGTCTATGCTGTGGACGTGGGGTACGGCCAGCTGGCCTGGAAGCTGCGTACCGACGAGAGAGTTGTCAATCTTGAGCGCACAAACCTCCGCTACATCACCAGAGAACAGATACCGGAGCCCATTGAGCTTGCGGTAATGGACGTATCATTTATTTCAATAAAGCTTGTTTTGCCGGCTATTAAAGAGCTTCTCTTGCCGGGCGCAGATATTATTTGCCTAATAAAGCCCCAGTTTGAGGCCGGTCGTGAAGAAGTGGGGAAAAAAGGCGTTGTTAGAGATAGCTGCGTCCATTGTGAAGTAATTCACAATATATTATTTTTTGCGCCTGAAATCGGTCTCACTCCAATGGGGCTGGACTATTCGCCTATAAAAGGCCCAGAGGGGAATATCGAATATATTTGCCATTTGAAAAATGGCCGGTTTGATGGGGCCCTCCCAGATGTGGAGAGCTTGGTAAAAGCCTCCCATGAGGCTTTGTGATTGGAGCGTCATATGATCGCTATTTGTCCAAATCCTTTCAGAGATATAGGCTGCCGTATTACCATTGAGATCAAAAAACGTCTGGAGGCAGCAGGTTTTGAAACCTGCGTATGTCCTCTCTTTGTAGAGAACTGCGAGGCGCCTCTTCCTATAAATGTTTCTGAAAGCAAGCTTTCGGAAATCGGCGTCTTGTGCGAAACGGTGATAGTAGTGGGAGGAGACGGTACGGTCCTCGCCGCTGCAAGGCAGCTGCATAATATCCCCGTTCCCATTTTGGGAGTTAACCTTGGCACCAAGGGCTTTATGACCGCCTTAGAGCCGAACGAGCTGGAGCATCTGGTCCCTGCCGTCAAAGGCGGGATGCGCTTTAGCCGCCGCATGAAGCTGGACGTGTCGGTTATACGCAATGGAGAGACTGTGCTGGAGGATAGCGTCCTCAACGATGCTGTCATGCACGGTTACGGCGACTGCATAAAAATGACCGTATTTTGCAATGGAGACCGGATGACTTCCTTTTCTGGAGACGGGATAATACTCTCCACTCCCACAGGCTCCACCGGATATTCCTTGTCTGCCGGCGGCCCTTTGGTTGAACCAGATGGAGAAAATATTATTATAAGCCCTATTTGCCCCCATGTGATGGGGCTTCGCTCCTTTGTCCTTGGACCGGACAGGACCGTGTCCGTAGAGATGCAAAAGCTCCACGGACGGAAAGCCTACCTGTCCCTGGACGGGAATTCCGTTTTAGACTTGGCAAATGAGGATATTGTTCTTGTAAAACGCTCTGAGAACTATACGCTTATGGCGGATGTGGGACTGAGAAGCTTTTATGAGGCCACATACGAAAAACTAAGATAAACGGAGGTGAAACAATGAAACTGGACAGACAGAACGTGATAATGGAGATCATATCCCAGAGAGATATAGAGACCCAAAATCAGCTTCTGGAAGCCCTGGCGGAAAGAGGAGTTAAAAGTACTCAGGCTACTCTTTCCAGAGACATCAGAGACATGCGGCTAATCAAAGAACTGGGACCAAACGGAAACTATCGCTATGTCATGGCCACAAGTCAGGATGCTGCTGATACGGATGCAAGGCTGAAAAAAATATTTAAAGAGTGCGTGCTATCCTATGATGTAGCTCAGAATATCCTGGTAATAAAAACTCTGCCCGGCCTTGCTCAGGCGGCAGGTTCAACTCTCGACGGGATGGATATTCCCGGCCTTGTCGGTACTATCGCCGGGGACGACACGGCTTTCCTTGCGCTGAAAGACGCTGACACCGCAATAAAGCTATACCATGAAATAGAGCAGCTTTTGTAAAGAGTCGCTTGCTGCGAGGTAGTTTGTAAAATGCTTAATGAACTTCACATTGAGAATATTGCAGTAATTGAAAAAGCTGACATATCCTTTGACAAAGGGTTTAATGTACTTACAGGCGAAACAGGAGCCGGTAAATCTATAGTCATAGATTCTATAGGCGCTGTTCTGGGGGAGAGAGTCAGCAGAGAACTGGTGCGCCGTGGGGCTGAAAAGGGCCTTGTTACTGCGGTATTTGATCTGGAGGGCAGCGAAAAATGGCTGGAAGACAACGGAATAGAGGCAGAGGATGAGCTGATACTTCAGCGGCGCATCAGCGCCGACGGTAAGAGCAGCTGTCGCATCTGCGGTATGCCTGTTACCGCTGCTCAGATGAAGGAGCTGGCGCTGCTGCTGGTGGATATCCACGGTCAAAACGATGGCCGTCAGTTGATGGATGAGAGCAGGCACCGGGAATATCTGGACAGGTTCGGCGCCGTAGAAAAGGAACTGGATGCTTTTTCTAATGTCTATAATGTTTATGTATCCATGAAAAAAGAGCTGGACAGCCTGCAAATGGACGAAATTGAAAAGGCCAGACTCAGTGAAAGCTTAAGCTATCAGATAGCGGAGCTGGAGAGAGCGGACCTTAAGCAGGGGGAATATGATAGCCTATGTTCCCGCCGTGACCTGCTGAGAAATTCCGAGAAGCTGAAAGAGGCTATGGACCAGGCTGTGGAGCTGCTGGATGGCGGAGATGAGAATGCCATCTCCATGGCGCAGAACGCAGCCTATTACACCGGCAAAGCGGCGGCTATATCCAGCGAGCTGGAAAGCGCCGCCGAGAGCATTAATTCCGCAGCCTATGCCATGTCCGACGCTTTGGAGAGCCTGCGGGATTTCAGGGATTCACTGGATTTTTCTCCGGAGGAATATGACCGGCTGGAGAGCAGAATTTCCTTGCTCAATCGTCTGGAGAGAAAGTATGGCCGGGACGAGGATGCGCTGATAACCTACCTGGAAGAGTGCAAAACCAGACTGGACGATATTCAGTACGCCGATGAGCGCACTGCCAAGCTGGAAAAGCAGCTCAAAGCCCAGGCAGAGTTATGCCGGCAAGAGGCAAAAAAACTCAGCGACAGGCGGCATACAGTGGCCGTAGATTTGGAAAAACGCATCGTGACCCAGCTTAAGGAGCTGAATATGCCTTCGGTGCGCTTTGCAGTGGAGTTTACCCCAATAGATAATGAGCTCGGTTTTGACAGCAGTGGAGCGGACAGAATTAGATTTATTATGTCCGCCAATGCGGGAGAGGAGCTGGGGCGCATAAGCCGCATTGCCTCCGGCGGTGAACTCAGCCGTATCATGTTGGCCATGAAAAATGTTTTTGCAGAAAACGACCCGGTATCAACCATGATATTTGACGAGATAGACACAGGGGTCTCCGGTATTGCCGCCCAGAGGGTAGGAGAGAAGCTGTTTTCCGTTTCCCTTGGCAAACAGGTTATGTGCGTCACGCACCTGCCCCAGATAGCCGCTATGGCCGACAGTCACTATCTTATATCCAAAGAAGAGCGC
>CALXGF010000091.1 GCA_944387735.1 uncultured Oscillospiraceae bacterium | reverse complement strand
GAAGCGGGCTCACGCCGCGCTTCAGCGCTGTTCGTTTATATAGATGTTGGCCTTGCTCTGGATGAGCTTTGCAACGTCCTCGGCGCTCTTCTGGCCGGCGAAATAGGCGGCAGCCTCTTCCTTTACGATGTCTATTATGCTCTGGTCATAGTCCATCATCTTGGTGGAGCTGTTGATGACCTCCCGAAGCTGCTCTGCCTGGCGGGGTGTGGTGGCATAGATCTCATAGGTGTTTATGCCGTCGGAGGCCATGCCAAGGGCTACGGGGATACGCTCGCCGTTTTCGTCCAGAACATAGTTGCCGTTTCCGTCCTTCTGGTACTCAGTCTCCATGGCCTTTTCCAGCTGCCTGTCAAAGGCTTTCATGTTGGTGGGCAGATAGCTGCCCTTGAGCTGGTACTCCTCTGTGAGGAAAGTGCGCAGGAACTGCCAGGCGGCGTCCTTGTCCTTGCAGCTGCTGCTCATGGCATAGCTCTCGCCCATGGCCATGATGTTGCCGACGCCGCTGTTGGTGGGGAAGCCGATGCAGGTGGAGCTGCCGCCAAACATCTTGTCAAAGTCGTAGAGAATGAAATCGGTACTGGTGAAGGTTGCCATAGTCAGCATCTGCTTGCCCTGGGCAATGCGGGAAGCTGCGCTGTCATCGGCGCTGTACTCATAGTTTTCATAGTAGGACTTGGAGGGGAACTGGTTTGCAAACTCCAGCATGTCGATGAAGTCCTGGCTGTCAAAATTGCAGGTGCCGCTGCCCCAGTCCACAAAGTCGGTCATATCCAGGGCCAGGGATACTGTAAGCATGGTCTCCTGGTCAAAACCGATGTCAAAGCCCTCGCAGCCCTCGGGCATGGTAGCCAGAGCCGCATAGTAGTCGTCATAGGTCCAGCCCGGGGTATCCCCCACCACTGAGCTGGCCCCTGCCACGGTCTGCACTGCGAAACCTGCGCAGGCGGCGTAGAGCTTGCCGTCCACTTCCAGGGCGGAGAGCACATTGGGGAAGAAGTCCTCCTTATTGAAGCTGCCCTCGGCCTCCATGTAGGGGTACAGGTCCTCCAGCAGGCCCTTGGCCGCCAGCTGACGGTAGGGAATCTGCTCGGAGACGGAGATGATGTCCGGCATATTTCCGGCCATGATCTCAGTGGTGAGCTTGGTCAGCCCGGCGGACCAGTCCTTTTCATTGTTGTACTGGGAGTAGTCCTTTATCTCTATGCGCACATTGTCATGGGAACGGTTGAAGTCAATGACGGCGTTCTGGGTGTTGTAGTCCAGATAGAGCACCGCCATGGTCAGCGTTGTTTTCTGAGGTACGGAGGAGTAGGGGACCTGGGAGATGGAGAAGTATTCCAGACTCTCCGCACCGACGTCGCCGTCGCCTTCCAGACACAGTCCGTTGACAACTCCGTCACCGTTCACCTGGCTGAGCTGGATAAAGTTGTTGTTCACATCGCAGCTGGTCCACTTGAAGAGAGGCCGGCCTTCCTCGTCGCCCAGATTATAGCCGCAGAGATAGCCGTTCTTGGTGTAATAGGCATCATAATCTCCGCCGCCGGAGATGAAGTCGAAGGAGTCCATGGGGTAGCTCTCCGGCTCAAAGGAGCCCTTGTCGCTGTCCACCACGTGCAGGGCCAGGGCCTTATTGTAATCCGACACGTCCATGTCGTAAAGGAACACGGCGGCCCGGCCGTCTTTGAGATTGAACATGGAGTATACATAGCCGCTGAACTCTATCTTATAGGCGGGTTTGCCGTCCATGGAAAAGGCGGCCAGCCCGTTTTCCTGAGTGGACAGGATAATATTCCCCTTGTCATCCAGCATGGCATTGTAGGCGGCCAGGCTGTCCGGGTCCTCTGCTTGCAGCATATTGGAGCTGAGACTTGCGCCGCTGCTGTCCAGCACCTGGACATAGTAGCTGTTCTCGGTGATCAGACTGTCATAGTATTCCGGGTCGCTGGGCTTCACGCTCTCGGGGGCCTCAGACCAGGAGCGGTAGATATTCTCCAGCACCACCAGCTTGCCCTCCGGGTTCATCAGCAGCTTGTATATGTTGGTAGTGGCCTGATAGTCCCGTCTGCCGTCGGAATCCGCTTCCGCCAGGTTAGGAGCGTAAGCCTCCAGATTTGTGACCTTGCCGTCAAAATCGCAGAAGGCAATGCGGGGCTCCAGAATGTCGTACTGCCCCTGGTACTCGGCCTTTAAACCCTGGGGAATGGGGCGCTCCCCCACCTTTTCCATGTAGTAGTAATAGAAGCCCTCGTCGGTTATCACCGCAGGTGAGAAGCTGGTGACCTTTGGCGACGTCAGCTCTTTGAACTGGGCGCTGTATGTAAATTCGGGGTCTGCTCCGGGGGAGGCGGCGCTTCCGGCGGTTTTCCCGCCGGAGCCGGAAGACTTGCCGCAGGCGCAGAGAGCCAGGGTAAGGCTCAGGGCAAGCAGCAGGCAGAGAATTTTTTTCATTTTAAGATTCATGGCTTTTCCTCCTGATGATTTTCATCGGCCACAGTATAGCACGGGAAGGGCGCCAGTGCCTTTAAGCTTTGCTTAAGAAGCCTTAAAAATAATTAAGACGGGAGAAGTAAAAACGCCTCCGAAATCGGAGGCGTTAAAAAGCTCTCAGGAGGCTTTGGGCATGGAATTTACTGAGCGCAGGAGAACTTCTGCTTTACCTGGCACAGCTTCTGCTGCTCTGCCTGTTCCTTGGGGTACCAGCCGTGGCTGGACATCTGCTGATATATGCCGCTCTGCATATTTATAGCGTCGTTAAGAGCGGTGTTGAAAGTCTGGTGTACATTGGGAGTGGCGGACTCTATGGCGCCGTGCATATACAGGTCGCACACGCCCTTGGTGGTGAGGAGTATACCCTCCATGATCTGTCTGTCGTTCATGTTTTGCTCCTCCTTAAACCAGATTATAGAAGCTGTCGAAAAGCTTCTGGTTGTTGCTTACAAGCTGCTGGGCCTGTTGTCTCAGCGCAGGGTCGGTGAGCTGGTTTGCAGCGTTGCGGCACTGGCTTATGAGAAACTGGGTATGACCTAGGGCGTCTTCAATATAGAGCAGTTCTTTAGGGCTCATTTTTCGTATCCTTTCTCTTTTTTTCGTAAAGCTTTACGCTGTTATTATCTGCGCAGGCGCAAATAATAACCCAGGCAAATGCTGCATCATAAAGGCACAAAAGCCTTGGCAAGCGGTGGAGAATGTGTTAGAATTTACATGAAAATAAAATTTTTTGGAGTGTGTGCCATGAAGTATGTCGTAGGCGCCCTGGCGGGCCTGGCCTGGGGGGCTCTGGCGGCCCTGCTCAACGGATATATCATGAAGAAAGCTCTGGATAAAGCCAGCGACAAGGCTATGCTGCTGTCCAACGCCCTGCGCCTTGCGGTGGATATAGCCGCTCTGGGCTCGGTGTTCCTGCTGAGAAATGTCCTGCCCTTCAGCTTTGAGACGGCCCTGGTGGGCACCGCCGCCTCCATGAGTATCCTGATGATAGTCTTTGCCTACAAAATGGCCGCCGGAAAGTGAGGCGCAGGTCCGGCGGCACAAGTCCCCCTGATGCAGACCCCACATATTTGCCGGGTCTGCCCCAGGGGGCTTTTTGCATACTGGCCCCGAAGCGGCCCGGAGACTTGAACGCCGGTTAAGAAAAGCTGCCCGGCAATTGAAAAGGCCTCTCTTGTACAGCATTGGGGAAAGATATAAAATAATATCGAAGCGGCGCCGGAAAACAGGAGGTAAAACCATGGACTTCAGTCAAAATAAAATAGGCGGCAATATAGCTGCATTGCGAAAAGCCAAGGGCCTGACCCAGGAGCAGCTGGCGGACAGACTGGGCATATCCGCCCCGGCGGTGAGCAAGTGGGAGACCGGCAGCTCATACCCGGATATAAGTCTGCTCTGCCCCCTGGCCCGGGCTCTGGACACCAATGTGGACAGCCTGCTCAGCTTCCATGAGGAGCTGTCCGACCGGGAGGTGGAGGAGCAGATAAACGGAGTCTTTGCTCTGCTCACCGGGGAGGGGACTGCCGAGGAGCGCTCTGCCGCCGGGGAGGCAAGGCTCAATGAGCTGCTGCACCGCTATCCTAACAGCCAGGCGCTGAAATTCAACGCCGCCCTGAGCTATGACAGCTTTGCCCTGTTCTTCCCCGGGGCAGAGGAGGAAAAGCGCCTGGCCTGGCGCAGCCGGAAAAAGAAGCTTATGGAAGAGATCTACCGCTCCGGCAGCGGCCCTTACCGGCAGCAATGCGCCATGCTGCTGGCCAACCTGGCAATACTGGAGGGGGAGCCGGACAGGGCCGAGAGCCTGCTGAAGGAGCTGCCGGAGCAGTGCAGCGACCCTACCGGCATATGGGTGCAGCTCTATCTGAAGCAGGGCAAGCCCCTGGAGGCCCTGAAAGCCACCCAGCGCAGCCTGTATATCTCTCTCACCCGGGCCTTGAGCTGCCTGGGAACCCTGGTGCTGCCGGAGCTGGAGGAAAACTTTGAGCGCAGCCGGAAGGCGGCGGAGGCCTACAGCCT
>CALXGF010000090.1 GCA_944387735.1 uncultured Oscillospiraceae bacterium | reverse complement strand
CTCTCCCGGAGACACTCCCCATGACAACGCCCAGTTCCTTCTCTTCCTCTGCGCCGTGATAAAGGCCGTGGATGAGTATCAGGATCTGCTCCGTGCCAGCGTTGCCACCGCAGGCAACGATCACCGTCTGGGCGCCAACGAGGCTCCCCCCGCAGTAGTGTCCATCTTCCTGGGCGACGAGCTAACCGCCGTGCTGAAGTCCATTGAGGAGGATGTGCCCTACAACGCCGTGGAGCGCACCCAGATGAAACTGGGAGCCAGGGTTCTGCCCCGCTTCCCCAAGGACACCACAGACCGCAACCGCACCTCCCCCTTTGCCTTTACCGGCAACAAATTCGAGTTCCGTATGCTGGGCTCCTCCAACTCCATTGCCTGCGCCAACATCATGCTCAACTCCGCAGTAGCTCAGGAGCTGAAAGAATACGCCGACGTGCTGGAGAAAGCCGATGACTTCAATTCCTCCCTCCAGGAGCTTATCCGCAAGACTCTCAAGGAGCACAAGCGCATCATCTTCAACGGCAACGGCTATGACGAGAGCTGGATAGAAGAGGCTGTTGAGCATCGTGGTCTCAGCAACCTGCGTACCACTCCCGACTGCATGCCTTGCATTCTTGAGAAGAAGAACGTGGAGATGCTCACAGGTCTCCGGGTCTACAGCGAGGCTGAGCTGGAGTCCCGCTATGAGATACTGCTGGAGAACTACTGCAAAGCCGTCACCATTGAGGCTCACACCATGGTGGAAATGGCCGAAAAGGAAATAATCCCCGCAGTTGAAAGCTATATAGAGGCCCTCTCCTCCACCGCCGCCGCCAAGAAGGCTCTCAGCGAGGACATAAGCTGCTGCTATGAGAAGAAGCGGGTGGGCAAACTCTCTGCCCTGGTGGACCAGATGCAGGCCGCTGTGGATGAGCTGGACTCCACCCTCATCACCCTGGGCATGACCAAGGATATCACCGAGCAGTCCATACTCATCCGGGATGAGGTACTGCCCAGGATGTGCCGGCTCCGGGCCCCCGCCGACGAGGCCGAGACCCTCACCGCCAAGAAATACTGGCCCTTCCCCACCTACGGAGACCTCCTCTTCGGCGTGTGAAAAGCGAGGTGATTATGGTATGACTGTAGAATTTTGGCTGCTAATAGGCACTGCCCTTATCTTCTGGATGCAGGCCGGTTTTGCCATGGTGGAGACCGGCTTCACCAGAGCAAAGAACGCAGGAAACATCATAATGAAGAACCTGATGGATTTCTGCATAGGTACCATAGTTTTCTCCATTCTGGGCTACACCCTTATGATGGGCCAGGACGCTCTGTACGGTCTGGTGGGAATTCCCAATCTGGATATGTGGACCGACTTCAAGTCCTTTATCGCAAGCCCTGCAGAGGGCTTCACCGGAGCCACCACCTTTGTTTTCAATCTGGTCTTCTGCGCTACCACCGCCACCATCGTCTCCGGAGCCATGGCCGAGCGCACGAAGTTTTCCGCCTACTGCATATATTCCGCAATCATCTCCCTGTTCATATACCCCATTGAGGCCCACTGGATCTGGGGCGGAGGCTGGCTGAGCAGTCTTGGCTTCCACGACTACGCCGGCTCCTGCGCCATCCACATGGTAGGCGGCATAGCCGCCCTGGTGGGCGCAATATTCCTTGGACCCCGCATCGGCAAATATGTCAGGGACCCCGGCGGGAAAGTGATAAAGGTCAACGCTATTCCCGGCCATTCCATTACCTTGGGAGCTCTGGGCGTATTCATACTATGGCTGGGCTGGTACGGCTTCAACGGAGCCGCCGCCACCACCGCATCTCAGCTGGCTTCCATCTTCCTTACCACTACCATTGCTCCTTCCGTAGCCACCGTCACCACCATGCTTTACACCTGGATAAAGAACGGCAAGCCCGATGTGTCCATGTGTCTCAACGCCTCCCTTGCCGGTCTGGTTGGCATTACCGCCGGCTGCGATGCTTTGGATGCCATAGGCGCCGTGGTGGTAGGTATTGTCTCCGGCATCCTGGTTGTGGTTGTAGTTGAGTTTCTTGACCTTAAGCTGCATATAGACGATCCTGTGGGCGCCATTGGCGTTCACTGTGCCAACGGTATCTGGGGCACCATAGCCGTAGGGCTTTTGGCTAATCCTGATGCCCCCGCCGGTCTTCCCGGCCTGTTCTACACCGGCAGCTTCAGCTTCCTGGGTGTCCAGCTGCTGGGAGTGCTCAGCGTAGGCAGCTACGCCGTGGTAATGATGGTCCTCTTCTTTGCCATCCTTAAAAAGACCCACGGACTGAGAGTTTCTGCCGAGGATGAGATAGCGGGTCTTGACAGCACCGAGCACGGCCTGCCCAGCGCCTATCCTGACTTTGCAGAAGCTGTGAACAAATACTCCGGCACCACCGCCTCCGTCCCCACTGTGGTCAGCGGCGATGTACCCGCAGCCGAGGCCATTCCGGTGAAGAAGATTCCCAGCTTCTCCGGAGACAGCCCCAAGTTCACCAAGGTGGAGATCATCTGCAAGGATGCAAAGTTCGATGCTTTGAAGACCGCCATGATGTCCATCGGCATTACCGGCATGACCGTGTCCCACGTACTGGGCTGCAGCGTACCCAGCGGAAAGCCGGAATATTACCGAGGCGTACAGCTGGAGACCGACCTTATGCCCAAGGTCCAGGTGGATATAGTTGTAAGCAAGGTTCCGGTACGTACAGTAATAGAGACTGCCAAGAAGGTGCTTTACACCGGACATCTGGGCGACGGCAAGATCTTCGTCTACGACGTAGAAAATATCGTAAAGATCCGCACCGGCGAGGAGGGCTACGACGCCCTTCAGGATGTAGAGTGAGTTTCCCCCTTTATTGAGAGTTTAGAGAGGATTAAAAACAAAATAACGGAAAAGGCGTTTGAATCAGGAGAAGTAAGCCGGGACACCGTTTTCAGAGAGCGCAGGGCAGCTGTAAACTGCGCAGCAGGCCCCGGAAGAATAACACCTGACGAGCTTCGAGCCGAAAGATCATTCCAGTAGGCAAGACGCAGCCGGGCGTTAAGCGGCGTAAAAGAGAACAAAAATAGGTGGCACCGCGAGAAGCAGCACTTGCCCTATTGGATGCTGTATCTTTAAATTCGTGCAGGGGGATTTATCCCCCTGCACGTTAAATTGTCTGCCGTATCACGGCAAAAGAGGAGAGATATTATGTGTTCAATTATGGGTTACTGCGGCAGCGGTCTCAGCTATGAAGAATTTAAAAAGCATTTTGACGCCACCATATCCCGTGGCCCCGACGACAGCCGTATAATAGATACAGGCATGGGGCTCATGGGTTTTCACCGGCTTTCCATCATGGGACTCAGCCCCGAGGGGATGCAGCCCTTTGAGTACCATGGCAGTTATGTTGTATGCAACGGTGAGATTTACGGTTTTGATAAATTTAAAAAGGAACTTGCTTCCGACGGTTTTCATTTTGTAAGCGGCTCTGACTGTGAGGTTCTTCTGCCTCTGTATGAGAAGTACGGCACGGATATGTTCAGGATGCTGGACGCCGAGTTTGCCCTCATACTTTTTGACGCCTCCACCGGCAGTTATATCGCAGCCAGAGACCCCATCGGCATACGCCCCCTCTACTACGGCTACGATGACAGCGGCGTGATAGTCTTTGCCAACGAGCCGAAAAACCTGGTGGGCCTGTGTGCCAGGATACTCCCCTTCCCTCCCGGCCATTACTATAAGGACGGCGAGTTTTACTGCTACCGGGACATTTCCTCTGTGAAGCATGTAGTCCACGACAGTCTGGACAGCGTATGTAAAAACATCCACGACAAGCTCTGCGCCGCCGTGGAGAAGCGTCTGGTCTCCGACGCCAAGGTAGGCTTCCTCCTCTCCGGAGGTTTGGACTCCTCTCTGGTCTGCGCCATCGCCCAGCAGAAGTCTGAAACTCCCATCCGCACCTTTGCCATAGGCATGAGCGAGGACGCCATAGATCTAAAGTACGCAAAGCAGGTGGCCGACTATATAGGCAGCGACCACACGGAAGTAATCATGACCCGCTGGCAGGTTCTGGAATCCCTGGAGGACGTTATCCATC
>CALXGF010000089.1 GCA_944387735.1 uncultured Oscillospiraceae bacterium | reverse complement strand
ACGGCCGCAACCTTTTGCGCTTCTGTATAGCGAGGCTTTGATGAACTGGTTGCATGGAGGCTGCCCGTAGAGAGATATTCTTTATACCAATTCCTAAGCGCCGTATAGGAAGGATACCCCAGCGTGCATAACGATGCCCTCACTGTAACCAGACTGAATGTATAGTTCTACGGCCTTCATGCGTTCCTCGAATGTGTACATTGTTTACCTCCTGTCCTATTTGAGGTCCAGGATTTTGTCCGCATCCCCTTTACAGGTTGTACAGATAATAGTTAAGAGCAGGGTGCCTGTTGGCCCCCTGCTCTGTGTATTTGTTATTCCAGGGCCGCTCATGCCACGGAGGCGTTGGCGTTGATGCGGTCGATAACGCCCTTGATGCCCTGCCACAGAGACAAGTCTGTGAACACTTCCACCACGCTGCCCCGGTCGGTAAAGGGCGGCTCCTGCAAAACCGAGAAGTCCTTCAGTATCCCGTTGTGGACTATGTACTCCACGATCTGGTTTACAAAGTAAATCTGTCTGCTGTCCAGGTCTGAGCTGTTGAGATACTGGGCAAAGGCGTCTTTTGCGGCGTTCATGTCCAGGCCCACTATCTCCCGGACGAACTCTCCCAGGGGCTTCTTGCCGTACTCCGCCTCATAGTCCTGGCGGGTACCAAGACGGCTCCACAGCACCGTCTCCAGTTCCTCCAAGTCCTCCCTGGCCAGGGGCATATTGGTCCGCAGCTTTCTTATGGCGGTGCTATCCTGGTTCTGTCGTACATAGAACTCGGCCCTGGCCCGATAATTCTTCAGGTCGTCGCTCTCCAGCTCCGCTTCCCTCCACTCCGTGGAGAGGATGTTGTCGGTAAAATTCGTGTCATATACCGGCTGGCTGCGTATGATATATTTCATCAGGCTGCGCAGGTTCTCCCGGATATGCTCAAACTCGTTTATTCCTGCCGACTCCACATAGTCAGTGTGGAGTATTTTCTCCAGCAGCTCCGACTGAGCCCGTATCTCCGGGATGTTGGCCACAGAGGCCACAGCCGCCGCCCGCTTTATCAAGTCGTTGCGGGCCCGGCTATAAGTCTTGCCCACCAGATAGGCAAGCTCTATGCCGTACATCAGCGCATCGAAGCGCACGGCGCTGGTCTCGTCCTCATCCGGGTGGAGCAGAGGGGCCACCTCGTCCCGGAGCAGCTGAGTGTCCTCATAGCTCAGGGCCTTGTAACCCTCCGGGTCGGAAAACTTCTCCACATAGCGCAGGTGCTGCTTTACGGCAAAGCTGCCCCTGTCCAGCTCCCGTACCTTGGCCAGCATCTCCTCCACCAGCCGCTGACGGAAGGCAATGAGCTCCTGGGTCTGATAGTCCAGGTCCTGGAGCTTATAGGCTATCTGGGCTTTCAGGTGGAATATGGCGCTCTGAAGGGCCAGCTGATTGGGCGTAGCCTTGCCCTTGCTCATGCGGAAGAACTCGAAGTTGCCGCAGAGGTCGAAGATATAGAACTTCTCCTTGTCCTTGCCGTCAATGAGCCCTGGGCAGAGCCGGGTGCCCCGGCCTATCATCTGCCAGAACTTGGCCTTGCTCATGACCTTTTTGAAAAACATCAGGTTCAGCACTTCCGGCACGTCGATGCCGGTATCCAGCATATCCACGGAAATGGCTATTCTCGGCAGTTTATTGCCTTCGGAAAACTCATCTATGGCGCTCTGGGAGTACTTGGTGTAGTTATCTATGACCATGGCATAGCCGGGCAGATGTGGGAACTCCTTGCCGAATACCTCCAGTATCTTCTCGGCATGGTTGTGGTTCTTGGCAAAGATAATGGTCTTGCCCAGCTTCTCGCCGTAGTCGGTTTTCAGGCCGTTGGTCATCAGCAGGTGGAGAGCCAGGCGGATGGTATCCTCGTTAAAGAGCCACTCATTGAGGGCAGAAGAGCTGATACGCTCCGGCAGCTGCCCGTTCTCGTCGGTAAAGGTGTCCTCATACTGCTGCCGCTCGTTCTCCGGCAGCTCGTCGTAGGCTATGCCCTCCTCCAGAAATTTCAGCTTGCTCTCCGCCGACAGGAAATCCACTAGATAACCGTCCTTCACCGCCTGGTCCAGCTCATAGCCGTAGGTGGGCACTCCGCTAGGCAGCTGGAAAACGTCATAGGTGTTCTTGTCTATATCGTCCTTGGGTGTGGCGGTGAGGCCCACCAGGGGGGCGTCAAAGTAGTTGAAAATATCCCGGTACTTGTTGTATATGGAGCGGTGAGCCTCGTCGCATATCACCAGGTCAAAGTGGCCGCAGGTGAAGAGCCTGCCCTCCTGGTCGGCGGCGGAGTCGATGCAGCCCATCATGGTCTGATAGGTGGAGAAAATGCAGTGGGCGCTGTAATCCTCCTTGTCCTCGCAGAGGTTGGAGACGGAGAGGTCGGGCAGCAGCTTCACAAAGCTGCGCTTGGCCTGAGTGACCAGAGAGGTGCGGTCGGCAAGAAAGAGGATGTTTTTCACCCAGCCCTGTTCCAGCAGCACCTTGCACAGGGCAATGGCGGTGCGGGTCTTGCCGGAGCCGGTGGCCATGACCAGCAGGGCCCGGCGGCGGTTCTTCTGACCAAAGCTGTCGCACACGGCTTTTATGGCCCCCAGCTGATACCAGCGCCCGGCTATGTTTCTGTCCACCTGGATGTTCTTCAGGCTGGTGCGCAGGGACAGGAGATTGAACCACTTCTCCAGGTCCCGCTTGGAGTAGACAGCCGCCACGGGCCGCTCCGGGTACTGTCCGTCGATTATCCGGGTGTCAAAGCCGTTGGTGAGGAAAATCACCGGGCGGCGGCCATACTGCTTTTCCAGGATGTCGGCATAGAGCTTTGCCTGCTGGCGGCCCACGGCCACGTCCACACAGGTGCGCTTTGCCTCTATCACGGCCAGAGCCCGGCCGTCATCCCCATAGAGCACATAGTCGGCATAGCCCAGTTCCGACTTGTTGGGCATCCCCGGCAGCTCCACCTCGTTGAGCCAGTCCCGGCCCTCTATCCATCCGGCGTCGGCGAGCATGGCGTCTATATAGAGCTTGCGGGTCTTATACTCGGACAGCTCCAGGGGCTTGGGCACATAGCTGTCCTGCTGCTCCCTGCGCCGGGCGGTGAGCTCTTCCCGGAGCCGTGCGTTCTCCTCCATAAGGGCGGCAAGCTCCGTCTCCGAGATCTCCGGGACGGGGACGGCCTGGGGCTCCTGCCGGTCGGGCAGACCGGGGTCGAACTGCCCTTCGCTGTAGTTCTCCCCATAGCAGCAGGCTATGAAGTCCAGGAACACATAGAGGTTTTCCAGACACAGCAGGGCCTGCTCCCGACTGAGTTTTTTGGCAGTGTGGCCGGAGTCGTTGCCGGTAAGGCGTATGTAGCGCAGCCGCTTCCAGATGTCCCGGCCCACGATGTCCCGGAAGTCCTCGCTGTCCAGGAGGTCCACCAGCTTGTCCTGATAGGGCATTTCCAGATCCTGGTCCACGGAGTACATCCATTTGACGGCCAGCTCCATGGCACGGCGGCAGCTGAGGACACAGACCGCCGGGTCTATATTCAGAATTTTTTCCGCCGAGACAGCCGCCGGGGCAAAGGCGGCAAACTGCTCCTCCCGGGCGAATACATCAAAGTTGGTCATGGCGTTACCTCAAATCACGGTATGTTTTTAGTGGTAGAGTTTATCAAGTGCTCCTAAATAATCTTTGTTAATATCGGGTCCTTTCAGGAAGTCTGATATCTTCCAATCTTTCATATGCAGACGATGCGCAACTTTTTCCAGCGTTTCAACAGT
>CALXGF010000088.1 GCA_944387735.1 uncultured Oscillospiraceae bacterium | reverse complement strand
GGCGGCGCTACCCGCTCCGGCGTCCGCAGAGGGACGCAGCCCCATGTGCGTCGACAGGGCTTCGCTCCGAATACATCCCCGGCTGCCTGCTGCTGCCGGGGCTTTGCGGTATGGGCTGCTTTTACTGCCGGATCCCCCTTGTATTTTTCAGTGTACGCTCCGATCTCTATGCAAAAATTTTTGAAGCTGTAATCAAAGTCGGATGAAAGGGTACTTAATATATGAGAGCCTTTTCTGGAGGAGCTTATGGACGATATTGAGATAATTGAGCTTTACTGGCGGCGCAGTCAGGAGGCCATCTGCCAGACAGACATCAAATACGGCGGCATGTGCCGGGGCATATCCTACAATATTCTGGCAAGTCACGAGGACTCGGAGGAGTGTGTGTCCGATACATATATGGCTCTGTGGCAGCGTATGCCCCCGGAGCGCCCCTGGCGGCTGTGCGCCTTTATAGCGGCCATAGTCCGGAACATAAGTCTAAAACGTCTGCGTTACAGGATCAGAAAGAAACGGGGCGGCGGCGAGGCTATGCTGGCTCTGGATGAGCTGGAGGACTGGGTCGCTTCCGGTTCCAATGTGGAAAAAAATTATGAATATAAGGAGCTCACCGCAGCTATTGAGATTTTTCTGCGCTCTCTTTCCAGAGAGGAGCGGGACATTTTCATCTGCCGCTACTGGCTTTTTCTCCCTGTGGCGGAGACGGCAAAGCGTCTGGGTATGGGCAAAAGCAGGGTGAACACGGTTCTGTTCAGAACCAGGAAAAAGCTGGCTGAGCATTTGCGCCGGGAGGGATTCATATGAGAGCCTTGGAGTTTGCCCTTGCCCTTAACGATATAGACCAGAGCCTTCTCCAGGAGAGTCTGGACAGGATATATAGAGTTAAAAGGACCGCTTCCCGCCGGCGTCTCTTAAAAATAGCGTTGCTGGCGGCCCTGCTCTCCGCCCTCTTTATAGCCGCCGCCTATGCCTCGGGCTTTTTCCCCCTGAGAAGCAGGATACACAGCGACGAGGATTTGGGCCGCCTCATCGTACCCAACGGCTCCCAAGCCTCCGCCGAATATCAGGCTGCGGTGGACTGGTTCGGCTATCGTGCCGAACACTCCGACGCCCGGCAGGACCTCAGTCTCTCCTTTGCCCGGACCCCGGAAGAGCGATGGATAAGCAATATATACTTCATTACAGACCGGGAGGCCCTGGACACTCTGCTGGATATCTCACGGGAGTACGGCCTCAGCCTGTATACCGACTCCATTTTTGTGGGAGGCCCGGAGCAGCTCTCCGCTCTGGCAGGTACCGGGGATTTCTTCGGCGGCAGGCTGGACAATACCGGCGGCTATGTGTTTGCCGACGGCTCCTTTAAGCTGGAGGGCAGCATATATATAGATGACAGTCCGCTGACCTTCTCCCTCCACAGGATATACCGGGGCAGCATCTACCCCTATAACGGCTACGGCCAATCCCGGGACTACGCTCAAGAGGAATATCTCACGGCCCGGGGCTTTGATGTGGGCATCACCGCCTGGGAGGACGGGCGTCGTGACATAAGCTTTAGCGACGGGGAGGTCTATATAAACCTAAGTCTGGACGGGGCCGACGAAGCCCTGGCCCGCCGGGCGGCGGACGGTATAGACTTCGCCGCCCTTTGCACCAACAACGGGAAAGCCGGAGAGATACTGCGGCGGTATGAATATGACGCCGGGAGGCATCGGGTAAAGGAGGAGTACCTGGAGGACGGGGAGCTGTACACTACCATAGTATACGAATACTCCGGGGACCTGCTGGTGCGGATGGAACAAAGATTATCCACCGGCGGCATGGTTTATGAGACCTACGGCTATGACGAGCTGGGCAGGCTCATTGAGCAAAACAGCTGCTACCCCGACGCCATAGGCGGTCCCATCTCCTCCAGCGGGGCCTTCTGGTATGACGACCAGGGCTACCGGCACGCCTACGCCAAGGATGAAAACGGCAACCTGGTGGGCTATGAGGACCAGCCCATAAGAAAGCCCCAAGACTGGATATGCAAATATCCCCGGCAGTTAAAGCTGCCGGGGATAAATTTTGCATCATCTTGTTTTTAAATCGCCTTGGGCTGTTCGCCGGACTCTATGGGGCAGACATAGCCGGAGGCGGAGCGCTTTTCAAACTCCTCTCTGGCGGCCTTCAATTTTTCCGGGCAGCTGAAGAGATCAATGGCGGTACAAGCCAGAACCTTGGCGGCCATGAGCATGCCCTTGTAGCCTATGCCGCTCTTGCCGCAGGAGACAACCTGCCAGGAGTGGTGGGGTATACCCGCAGGCCAGGTCACGGCGTCTATCTGGGAGGTGGGAGTGAGCCAGCTCACGTCTCCCACGTCGGTGCTGCCGGGGACGAAATCGTTGCCGGAGTACATGGGCATGATAAAGTCGTTAATTGGCTTAGTGAGATTCTCCGTCAGCTCCAACACCTTTTTGGCTATCTTCTCGTCGCTCTTGGCTCCTATGCCGGGGACGGCGGTCTCCGGGGGATAGCTCTCTCTCAAAGCCATGGCAAAGGCCAGGTCTTTCTGGTCATACTCCGGCACGCCCACCAGCTCCATGTTCTCATGGAGCATTTTTTCTATGGTGTAGTTGGGCAGCAGCTCGGAGGTGCCGTCAATGAACACCCGCTCAAAGCTGGTCTCCGTCATCAGCGCCGCACCCTGGGCTATCTTGTCCACCCTGGCCTGGAGCTTTACCGAGTCGGCCACCTTGTTGGCCCGGACCATGTACAGCACGCTGGCCTTGGCCTGGACCACATTGGGGGAAATGCCTCCGGCATCCACTATGGCATAGTGGATGCGGCAGTCGTCGGTGGTGTGTTCCCGGAGGAACTGCACTCCAATGTTCATCAGCTCCACGGCGTCCAGGGCGCTGCGTCCGTTATATGGGTCGCCGGCGGCATGGGCCGCCACTCCGGAGAACTTGTAAAGCACCTGTATGCAGGAGTTGTTGGTGCCGGTGCGTACCTGGTTCACGTCGGAAGGGTGCCAGCTGAGGGCGGCGTCCAGTTTTTTCCACAGGCCGTCTCTGGCCATAAAGGCTTTTCCGCTGCCGCCTTCCTCGCCGGGGCAGCCGAAGAATATCACGGTGCCGCTGCCGCCGCTCTTTTCCAGATAATCCTTCACCGCTGCTGCGGCGGCCAGAGAACCGGCCCCCAGCAGATTGTGACCGCAGCCGTGGCCGCTGCCTCCGGACACCAGGGGCTCAGGTTCCGTACCGCAGGCCCGCTGGCTCAGGCCCGACAGGGCGTCGTACTCACCCAGTATGCCTATCACCGGGCGGCCGCTGCCATAGCTGCCGCAGAAGGCGGTGTCTATGCCGCAAAGCTTTTCAGTTACCTGAAAGCCCAGCTCCCGCAGGGCCCGGCAATATACCTCCGCCGCCGAAAACTCCTTCAGGGACAGCTCCGGCTTTTCCCAGATACTGTCCGCCACGCTGCGGAAAAATTCCGCCTTTGTATCTATAAATTCTCTTGCCGTTTCTTTTTCTTTTGTCATTACAATACCTTGGACAAAAAGTCCTGAAGCCTGGGATTCTGAGGATGATTAAATATCTCGTCGGGGCTGCCTTCCTCCAGCAGCTTGCCGTCGGCCATAAAGAGCACCCGGTTGCCCACTTCACGGGCAAAGCCCATCTCGTGGGTGACCACCACCATGGTCATGCCCTCATTGGCCAGCTCCTTCATAACGTCCAGCACCTCTCCCACCATCTCCGGGTCCAGGGCGGAGGTGGGCTCGTCAAAGAGCATCACGTCCGGCTCCATGGCCAGGGCCCGGACTATGGCCACACGCTGCTTCTGGCCGCCGGAGAGCTGGATGGGATAGGCGTCGGCCCGGTCTG
>CALXGF010000087.1 GCA_944387735.1 uncultured Oscillospiraceae bacterium | reverse complement strand
CGCTGCTCATCTGCTCTATCACAGACTGGCGCATCTCGTCCATTGCCCTGGCCAGACTGCTCAGCTCGTCGTTGCCTGGGGCGTCTATGCTCATTTCCAGCTTGCCGGAGCTGACAATGGTGGCGGCCCTGGACAGAGCGATTATGCGTTTTGTAAGCCTGTTCATGCTCAGCAGCAATATGAGTATCATGCTGCCGGCGGCTATGGCCATGGCGCTGAAATCCGCCACTACATATTCCCGGGCCTCGGAACTGTCCAGTATGGCCACCAGGTAGACGCCGTCGGAAAAGCGCATTGGATACAGACTGCCGTATTTGGCAGCGTCATACTCGCTGTTCAGCTCCGGCACGGCGGCCTTGTCTCCGGAAAACCGACGGTGCTTATTGCCGCTGTCATACAGGAGTATGGTTACATACTCGTTTTCCGCCGTCCATTGGGACAGGGCCTTGGTGTCTTTGCCGGAGACTTTGTTATCATTCACATAGCTGCTGAGGCGGGAATATATCTCCGCCCTGCGCTGGGATACGTTTTCCTCGCTCATGTATACCTTTTCCACCAGCAGGCAGCCCAGCTCCCCCGCCAGTATATACAGCAGCACCGCCGTAAGCAGCCCGAACAGGGCCACAAACAGCATTTTGGCGGTGAGAGAGCGGGGCAGTTTCAGCTTCTCAGTCAATTTGATAGCCCTTTCCCCACACGGTGCGGATTATTTTGGGGCTGGAGGGATTTTCCTCTATCTTCCGGCGCAGATTAAGGACGTGGACCATCACGGTGTTGCCGGAGCCGGAGAGGAACTTCTCGCCCCAGACCGATTCGTAGAGCTCCGCCGCCGTGACGGTATTGCCCCGGCGCTTCATCAGATGCTCCAGAATGGAATACTCCGTGTCCGTGAGGGAGACATGGCTGCCCTGGTACTTCACGCTGTGGCCGGAGAGATCCACCTCCAGGTCTCCAACGGAGATGACTCCGTCGTTTTTGCCCCGGTATTCCCTATAGCGGCGCAGCAGAGAATTGACCTTGGCCAGCAGCTCCTGATGGGAAAAGGGTTTGGAAAGAAAATCGTCCCCGCCGCTTCCGTAGGCGGAGAGCCTGTCCGCCTCGGCGGACTTGGCGGTGAGAAAAAGAATGGGGGCGTGGCTCAACTTGCGCAGATGGCTGCAGGTCTCAAAGCCGGACAAGCCCGGCATCATCACGTCCAGAATTATCAGATCTACATCCGGATGGGCAGACACATACTCAATGGCGGAGCTGCCGTCGGAGGCTTCCGCAACAAAATATTTATTTTTAAGCAAAATTTCAAGAACATTTCTTATGTCTGCGTCGTCATCTACTATGAGCACGTGGGGGAGTGCTGTCATGTCATCACCTCCCTATGATTGTAACACAAATTTTCTCCGGCACAATAAACTTTTAACTGTTTTAAGAAAGTTTAAGACTTTGCCGGGAAGATCTGTGGTATAATTATGTCTACCTATGTTAGCATAGGAAAAGAATGTTTATTCATTTAATCACATATCAAGGAGGACAAGAATGAAAAACAGACTGAAAAGCCTGCTGGCCCTGCTGCTGGTTGCGGCAATGGCTCTGCCCCTGGCCGCCTGCGGCAAAAGCGGGGACGGCTCAGAGGACAAGGACACTGAAGACGAGAACCATCCCGAGTTTGCCTATATGGCTGAGTTTAAGGAGCTGGCCGTAAATCAGGAGAACAGCCTTTATCCCAGATTATATACCCAGGATGGCTTCTACTCCACCAGCTATGAAAAGATAGGCAACAACACCCCTGAGGGAGTCACCCCGGAATATGAGGGCCAGTACGATGTGTACGGCAGCTTCCTCTACTTCGTGAGCTTTGACGGAAAGATAGAGAAGCTGGAAAACTACCAGCGCATGGAGCCCCCCGCCAACGAGAACAATCTCAAGGACTTTAACTCCAGCAGCGACGTCAGCGGCATGTGCATAGCCCCGGACGGCAAACTGGTGGTGTTGGAGAACCAGTATAGCTCCTGGAGCGAGGCCCCGGAAGGCATGGACAGCAGCAGCAACGAATACTGGGAGTATTACAAGTATGAGCAGAGCTACTATATCCGCTGGCTGGAACCGGACGGCGCCGAGATAAGCTGCGCCAAGGTGGAGGTTGACCCGGAGCTATATCTGGATACCTATAATATAAAGCTGGATGAAGAGGGTAACGTGGTCTGCCTCTATAACGGCACCCAGATAGTGGGCATAGCTCCCGACGGGAAGTTCAGCTACAACATAGAGGTCGAGCCCGACAGCTATATCGACACCATCGTGAAACTGGCCGACGGCACTATTGCGGCCAGTATCTCCAGCGGCAGCGGGATGGAAGTCTATCCCATAGACATTGCCAACAAGAAGCTCAGCGACACCGGCTACCCCCTGGAGAACGTATACCTCTATAACGCCATAACCGGCAGCAACGGATACGACCTGTATTACACCAACGGCACCAACTTCTACGGTCTGAAGCTGGCTACCGGGGAGCAGGAGAAGATCTTCAGCTGGCTCAGCTGCGACGTCAACGGCAACGACATGAGCAGCGTCACCGTCAGGGACGACGGCTCCGTGGTGGGCGTCATCTCCGATTACGACAGCAGCAGCCGCAGTTACAGCTACGAGCTGGTCACCGTAAAGCAGGTGCCCTATGAGTCCGTGCCCCATAAGGAGATAATCACTCTGGGCTGCATCGGCCTTCAGTATCAGACTCAAGACATGATAGTGAAGTTCAACCGCAGCAACGACAAGTACCGTATCGAAGTTGTAGACTACTCCGAGTACAACAACGAGGAGGACGGCTATGACGCCGGACTCACCAAGCTCAATACAGAGATAATGGCGGGCAACGTCCCCGACATCCTAGATATCAGCAGCGTGAACTATGTACAGCTGGCCTCCAAGGGTATTATTGAGGACCTGTACCCCTACATTGACGCCGACGAGGAGCTGAATAGGGAGGACTTCTTCGAGAATGTGCTGGCTGCCATGGAGGTAGACGGCAAGCTCTGCTGCACCGTGCCCGGCTTCTATATCCAGGCGGTCATGGGCGCCAGCAAGGTAGTGGGCGACACTCCGGGCTGGACCTACGATGAGTTCAACGAGGCTCTGGCTTCCATGCCCGAGGGCTGCGAGCCCTTCGACCAGTACGTCACCAGAGACAGCATACTCCAAAGCTGCTTGGCTCTGGATATGGAGAACTTTGTGAACTGGGGCACCGGCGAGTGCAAGTTCGACAGCCAGGAGTTTATAGACCTGCTGAACTTTGCCGCCCAATTCCCCGAGACCTTTGACTGGGAGAACTATGACTATTCCACCGCCGAGAGCACCGAGGAGCGCATAGCCCAGGGCAAGCAGATGCTTGTGCAGACTTCCGTATATATGATTGAGGACCTGTTCTATAACCAGTACACCGAGAGCTTCGGCGGGGATATCACCTTTATAGGCTATCCCACATCCAGCGGTACCGGAAACATGCTGGGCATAGACGGCGGCGGGTATGCCATGAGCAGCAAGAGCCAGTACAAGGATGTGGTGTGGCAGTTCCTGCGTACCTTCATGACAAAGGAATATCAGGAGGAAAACGTGTGGGGCCTGGCCAGCCGCAAGGATATCTTTGACGAAAAAGCGGAGAATGCCATGACTATCCAGTACCAGAAGGACGAGGACGGCAACGAGATTCTGGACGAGGATGGCAACAAGATACCCATCCCCCGCTACGGATTCTGGAACTCCGAGACCGGCGAGACCGAGGAGGTCTACGCCATAGACCCGGAGCAGATAGAGCAGCTGAGAGAGCTCATTGCCAGCACCGACAAGAAGGCCAATTACGACAGCGATATCTTTGAGATAGTCTCCCAGGAGGCCGCCGCTTTCTTCCAGGGCCAGAAGACCGCCGAGGATGTGGCAAAGCTCATCCAGAGCAAGGCCAACATCTTTGTCAACGAGCAGCGCTGAGTCTTGCTTTCAAATACAGGCAGGGGGACTCGCCCCTGCCTGTAGCATATAATTATTAATATTTATTTTGTTTTGCCGGCTTTTATTGAATCGGCCCACAAGATGTGGTATTATTAGCAGGAGCTTACACATTATAACAATATCGGGAAACGAAACGGCAAGGTTAAATGAAGAAACAGAAACTGAACCTCCAGGAGCGCACCTTGGATCTTCTCAAGAGCCTGTGCTTCCTCTTCCCCAGCCTCCTTGGCGTGGGAGTGTTCTTCATCGTCCCCTTCGGCGTGGTGGTCTACTACTCGCTGATAGACGGAGTTGGATCGAAGAACTTTGTGTTTTTGGAAAATTTCATAAAGCTGTTCGATAACTCCGCCTTTCTTATGGCGGCCAAGAACACCCTGAGCTTTTCCGTGGTGGCGGTGCCTCTTGCGGTGATCCTGGCTATGTGCCTGGCTCTGATGCTGGAGTGCCGCATACCGATGAAGAGCCAGTTCCGGACCTTTTTCCTCAGTCCAATGATGGTGCCGGTGGCCTCGGTGGTTCTTATCTGGCAGGTGCTTTTTAATTTTAACGGTACCATTAACGAGTTTTTAATGGTATTCGGCGTGGATAAAATTGATTGGCTCCAGTCCGACTACTGTCAGATAGTGGTTATAATCCTGTTCCTATGGAAAAACCTGGGCTACAACATGATACTTTTCATGGCGGGCCTGGCCAATATACCCAAGGAATTGCTGGAAGTTGCAGACGTGGAGGGGGCGGGCGAGATCTATAAGTTCTTCGCCATCAAGCTGCGCTACCTCTCCCCAACGGTGCTTTTCGTCACCATCCTCTCCCTGATAAATTCCTTCAAGGTTTTCAGAGAGGTGTATCTGCTCACCGGGGACTATCCCTATGAAAAGCTGTACATGCTCCAGCACTTTATGAACAACACCTTCCGCTCCCTGGATTATCAGAAGCTCTCCGCTGCGGCGGTGATAATGGCCATCGTCATGGTGGTGCTGATAGCTCTGCTGTTCATAGCGGAGGACTGGTTCGGAAAGGATGTGGAGGGATGAAAAAGAAACACTATTTCGGCCGGGGCGCCATGTTCCTCCTCTGCGCTGCCTTTGCCGTAATGTTCCTGCTGCCCACGGTGCTGACTATTACAAACTCCTTCATGTCCGAGTCGGAGATAAAGGCCAACTACGGCATGATATTCTCCACCACCACCGGCGGCTATGTGTCAAAGACTGTGAATCTCAAGTTCATACCCGACAAGGTGACCCTCTCCCAGTATATTACCGGCCTGATAAAATCCCCGGAGTATCTGCTGAAGCTGTGGAACAGCATCTTCCTGGTGGCGCCCATAGTCATTTTCCAGGTGGCGGTGGCCGCTGTGGCGGCCTATAGCTTCACCCGATGGCGGGGCAAGATAAGAAGCGGCATATTCTTCTTTTACGTCATACTGATGCTCATGCCCTACCAGGTGACCCTGGTGCCCAACTATCTGGTGAGCGACTGGCTGGGCATACTGAATACCTCCTGGGCTATCATCCTGCCGGGCATTTTCGCCCCATTTTCCGTGTTCCTGCTCACCAAGTTCATGCGCCGCATACCCTATTCCCTTATAGAGGCGGCCAAGGTGGACGGGGCGGGGGAGTGGCAGATATTCACCAGGATATGCCTGCCCCAGTGCCGCTCGGCCCTTTACTCCATCGCCATCCTGGTGTTTATTGATTACTGGAATATGGTGGAGCAGCCCCTCATCCTTCTCCAGGATGCGGACAGCCAGCCCCTGTCGGTGTTCCTGTCCAACATAAATACCGGCGAAATCGGCCTGGCCTTTGCCATGGCCACAGTATATATGATACCGTCCCTGCTGCTGTTCCTCCACGGCGAGGAATATCTGGTGGAGGGCATAGCAAATTCCGGCAGCGTCAAGGGCTGACGGACAGCCAAGCTTTAGAGGTGCAATATGGAATTTAAACCTAAGAACAGAGAATGGGTAAAAAATGCCGCCATCGTATTTCTGGCGGTGCTGCTGGTGCTGACTTTCTTCTCCAACACAATAATGAACCGCAGTCTGCCGGAGGTGGCTACCGCCGGCGTGACCGACGGCTCAATAGTTGCCAAGGTCCGGGGAACAGGCACCGTGAAGGCCAACGGCAGCCACAATGTAAAAACTACCCAGACAAGAGAGATACGCTCGGTCATGGTGAAAGTGGGCCAGGAAGTGAAGACCGGAGATACCCTGTTCGTCCTGGGCGCCGGCGACAGCCAGGAGCTGGAGACCGCCAAGGAGACCCTGCGGGATCTGCAATATGCTTATCAGAAGTCTGCTGTAAACATGCCGAACTTCAATTATACCACGGAGATGCGGGCAGTGGAGACGGCCGGCAAAGCCCTTGACGAAGCGGACAAGGCCTACAGTGACGCTTATACCACCTATAAGACAATGGAAAAGGAATTGTCGAATAAAGACACTCTGGACAAGCTCAGTGATGCGGAAGAGGACATGAAAGAGGCATATAACACCTTGATATCCGTCCAGGCCAGCTATGATCAGGAGTATCAGAATCTCTCTGCCGAAGTAGTGGCCTGGCAGGAGCGGGTAAACCAGCTCACTGAGATTCCGGAGCCCACTCCTACCCCGCCGCCTGAAGAAGTGACCACTACGCCGGGACAGGATGGGGATAAGAAGGAAAACGGCGATACCCAGGGGCAGGGGGCTGAAGTCCTGTCTGCATCGGGAAGCTATACCGGGTATATAAATCTGGGGGCTGTGCAGACATATGGTTCCTTAAAGCCCGAGGATGTAAACGATCTGGCTACGGCCAAGGCTTGGCTTGCCTCAGCCCAGGCAGCCCTGGCAGACTTCGTTGCCTCCAATAAAACTACCCTGGAAAATGCCCAGTCCGTATATGACAGCGCCAAGGGCAAATATGATGCCCTACTCAAATACAACGAGCAGGTGAATTACCAGCTGGTGCCTTACAAAGAGGCCCTGGACAAAGCCACTTCCGAAATGGAGGCCGCCGAGGCCGCCTATGAGGACGCCTGCAACAATCTGTACTTTACCCAGACCCAAAACGACAAGACCCTGACTTCCGCTTCCATAGACCTGCAGCAGCAGGCGGAGAAGATAAAGGCTGCCCAGGAGAAGGTAAAGCAGCTCTCCGGTGACGCCGGGGATCAGATAACCGCCAATGTCAACGGCGTGGTCACCGCCATTAACGTCAGCGCCGGGGACACCGTAACCAAGGACACCGTGGTCTGTACCATCGAGGTGCCGGACATGGGCCACACTCTCTCCTTCTCCGTCACCAACGACCAGGCCCAGCGCCTGAGAGTGGGGGACACGGCCACAGTGAGCAACTACTACTGGGGCAACGAGATCGTTGCCACCCTCTCCAACATCCGCACCGACCCTAAGAACCCCCAGACCAATAAGGAGCTCACCTTTGAGTTGTCCGGGGATGTGACCTCCGGCTCGGAGCTGACCATCTCCGTGGGCCAGAAAAGCGCAAACTACGACACTATCGTTCCCAACAGCGCCATACGCAGCGATAACAACGGCAAGTTCGTCCTGGCTATCCAGGCCAAGTCCTCACCCCTGGGCAACCGCTATATAGCCAAGCGGGTGAGCGTGGAGGTGCTGGCCTCCGATGACAATAATTCCGCCGTAGTGGCCGATCTGAGCTACGGTGACTACGTCATCACCACCAGCAACTCCCCGGTGAAGAGCGGCGACCAGGTGAGAATGGCGGAGAACAACACATGAGAGAAAAGCTGAAACGGCTGGCGCTGCCAATAGCAGCGGCGATATTGGCTCTGCTGTGCCTGGCCTGCCTGCTGGTCTATTCTCATCTGGCCAATATGCTGGACAGTCAGCATCAGGCGGAGCGCTGGCAGGGGGAGAGCGAGCTGAAATTCAGCCAGCTCAGCTGCTTTATGTCCGTGGACCAGAAGCTCACTTTGGAACAGGTGTACAGCTTTCGCAATACAATGATGGACAAGTTCCACGAGGCGGCTCTGGATATAGACAGCGACGCCCAGCTCTTCTGCGACGCCTGGTCCACCACCGGCAAAGCCTATGTTTCCAGCGACCAGGGCAAGGGAGACGTTAGCGTCATCGCCGTGGGAGGAAATTTCTTTGACTTCCATCCCATACGCCTGCTCAGCGGCAACTATATCAGCCCCGACGACCTGATGAAGGATAGGGTGCTCTTGGATGAGGATACTGCCTGGCTCCTCTTCGGCGGCACTCAGCTGGAGGGACTGAGCTTTAAGATAGACGGCGTGCCCTTCGTGGTGGCCGGGGTAATAGAGCGGGAGCAGGATTTTGCCAGCCTGAAAGCCTATACCTCCGGCATGGGCATATACATGAGCTACGACGCCTACAGCTCCATTAAGGGCGGCGGAGGCATCTCCGCCACCAGCAGCACCGGCTCTGCCTCAGGCGGCAGTACTTCCGGCGGCTCTTCCGGAAGCTCCGGCAGTTCCGGCACCGGCTCAGGGAGCACTGGAGGCAGTACCGGAGGAAGCTCAGGCGGCAGCAGCAACAGCGCCGGCGGCAGCGTTGGCATAGAGTGCTACGAGGTGGTAATGGCCGAGCCTGTGAAGGGCTTTGCCATGAACGTGGCCAAAGAGAAGTTCCCCATCGGCGGGGGAGTTATAGTGGATAACTCCAACCGCTACAGCTTTGAGAGCGTCCTGAAGCTGGTAAAGCAGTTCGGTTCCCGTTCCATGCAGACCCACGGCGTCATCCTGCCCTATTGGGAGAACGCCGCCCGGTGTATAGAGGACTGGTGCCTGGCCCTGCTTATAGTCGCCATGGTAACGGCGGCGCTGCCTCTGGCGATGCTTGTAATCTTCCTTGTCCGCCTGTTTATCCGGGGCAAGGGCAAGTTGGAGGATGAACTGCTGCCCAGGGCCAAGGAGCGCATAGGCGAGGCTATACGGGTCCGCCAGCGGAAGGCGTGGGAGAGAAGGTACGGCAAAAAGAACAAGGACGGCGAAAGCCGGATTTGAGCAAAATAAAAGAGCGGGCCTAAAGACCCGCATAAGCAGATAATGTACGATTGATATATCAAGCCGGCGGGCTCCCCGCCGGCTTGATATATTATGTAGTTATAAAACATGAGAAATAGCTTTATCAAAGCAGTCCCAGGAAATGCTGCATGGCAAGGCTTACGGAGGTGATGCTCACCCAGCAGCAGAAGCCCATGAATATGGGCTTGCCGCCGCTTTTTACCAGCTTAACAATGTCGGTGTTGAGACCGATGGCGGCCATAGCCATAATGATAAAGAACTTGGACAGCTCCTTAAAGGGCTTGAAGAGGGCGGCGTCCACACCGGCCATGGTGGACAGGCTGGTGATGACGGAGGCCAGAACGAAGAACAGAATGAAGAAGGGGAAAATCTTCTTGAGAGAGAAGCTGCCGCAGCTGGCGCCGCTGCCCTTCTTAGCCTGCCAGGTACGCCAGAAGGCCAGGGCCAGGGTGATGGGAATGATGGCCAAAGTCCGGGTGAGCTTGACGATAGTGGCGTACTCCAGCACGGCGCCGTTGGTGCCGTGTAGACTGTCCCAGGTGGAGGCGGCGGCGGTAACGGAGGAGGTGTCGTTGACAGCGGTGCCGGCAAAGAGACCGAAGCCCTCATTGCTCAGACCGATGGCCCCGCCGAAGGTGGGGAAAATAAGAGCGGCCAGAACATTGAACAGGAAGATAACGGAGATGGACTGGGCGATCTCCTCGTCGTTGGCCCCGATGACAGGAGCTGTGGCGGCAATGGCGGAGCCGCCGCAGATGGAGGAGCCCACGCCCACAAGAGTGGAGATGTTGGCGGGCATCCTCATAAGCTTGCAGAGAATAAAGGATACTATCAGGGAGGTGGCGATGGTGGAGCATATTATGGGCAGGGACTGGGTGCCCACCTTGGCTATCTCCGACAGATTCAGGCCAAAGCCCAGAAGTATAACGGCGTACTGAAGTATCTTCTTGGAGGTAAAAGCGATTCCCCCCTGGACCTTGCTCTTATCCTTCCATACCAGGGTAAGCAGCATGCCCGCCAGAATGGCGAATACCGGGCCGCCCACCACAGGCAGGACCTTGCCCAGCAGCCAGCAGGGGACGGCGATTATCAGACACAGCAGCAGACCGGGACCTTTTTTCTTTATAAAATCCATATCCTTTATTCCTCTTTTCCCAAATTTCCCCTTGATTATATTACAGCTTAACGATAAAATAAAATTACTCTTTATAATACTTCAATAATTTATTTTTATTGGTGAGCTTATGCTGGACACGAGGATAAACACCTTTCTGGTGCTGTGCGAGACTATGAACTATACACGGGCGGCTGAGCGGCTGTGCCTGACCCAGCCTGCCGTCACCCACCACATCCACTATCTGGAGGAGCGATACGGCTGCCGCCTGTTTTCCTATCAGGGCAAGACTCTGAGTCTCACAACCCAGGGGCGGCGGCTGCTGGATCTGGCCCGTTCCCTGGCCTATAACAGTCAAAGGGCGGAGGAGGCCATGCTGGCCCCCGAGGCTCTCAGCCTGAGAGTTGGAGCCACCAAGACCATAGGGGAGTTTGTGATAGCTCCGATGATAAAGCGGCTTATAAGGGAGCTGCCGGAGCTGTCGCTTACCCTTGTGGTAGAGAATACCAGGCAGCTTCTGCACGCTCTGGACAAGCTGGAATTGGATCTGGCGCTGGTGGAGGGCTATTTTGACCGGGAGAAATATCAGCTGCTGAGCTGCCGGCGGGAGGCTTTCTTTGGCGTCTGCGCCTCTGGTCACCCCTTTGCGGGAGAGAGGGTGACTATGGAGCAGCTGTTAAAACAGCGGATAATAATACGGGAGCCGGGTTCCGGTACCAGGGACATTTTCCGGCAAATGCTGCGCAGACAGGGCTATGGGCTGGACAGCTTTCCATTGCAGATGACGGTGAGCGACTTTTCCATAATAAAGGCTCTTCTGGAGGATTCCCTGGGAGTCTCATTTCTCTATGCCCCGGTGGTGGAGAAGGAGCTGGAGCAGGGAAAGCTGGCCCGCTTCGATTTGGAGGGAGAGAGTATGAGCGGAGCTTTCAGTCTGGTTAGCCTTAAGGACAATATGTTTGCCCGGAGCTGGGCGGACCGCCTGCTCCCGGAGGAAAAATAAAAGGAGTCCGGCGCAGACAGTGCCGGACTCCTTAAATAGTATCAGAACTTATAAGATCTTAGAAGATGGCTACCACGGCGCCGTTGTAGGTCTCGGCGATGTAGCTCTTAACTGCATCGGTACGCAGGGCGTTCACCAGAGCCTGGATCTTTTCGCTGTTCTCCTCTCCGCTGCGGCAGGCAACGATGTTGGCGTAGGTCTGGGCGGCGTCGCCGGAGGCGTCCTCTATGGCCAGAGCCTCGGAGGCGTGGAGACCGGCCTGGAGGGCGTAGTTGCCGTTGATAACGGCCACGGTGCCCACGTCGCTGTTGGCCAGCTGGGAGGGAACGGTGTCGGCCTGGACAGCCTGAATGTCGAAGCCGCCGTTGTCGACTATGTCCAGAGTGGTGATGCCGGCCTCGGCGCTGGCGTCCTCAGGGAGAGTGATGAGACCTTCCTGGGCCAGGAGCAGCAGGG
>CALXGF010000086.1 GCA_944387735.1 uncultured Oscillospiraceae bacterium | reverse complement strand
GGCTTTTCGGTGATGACCACGCCGGCGGCGTGGGTGGAGGCGTGGCGGGGCATGCCCTCCAGGGCCTTGGCCACGTCGATGAGGCGTTTTAGCTTTTCGTCTCCCTCGTACATCTCCCGCAGGGGCTTGGACAGCTGGAGAGCTTCGTCCAGGGTGATGTTCAGGGCCCCCGGACCGGAGGGCACCTGCTTGGCCACCTGGTCGGCCTCGCCGTAGCTGATGTTCAGGGCTCTGGCCACGTCCCGCACGGAGCCTCTGGCGGCCATGGTGCCGAAGGTGACTATCTGGGCCACATGGTCGTGGCCGTAAAGGCGGTTGACGTAGTCGATGACCTCTCCCCGGCGGTTGACGCAGAAGTCCACGTCTATATCCGGCATGGACACCCGCTCGGGGTTGAGAAAACGCTCGAAAAACAGGCTGTACTTTATGGGGTCCACGTCGGTTATGTGCAGGCAGTAGCTCACCACGCTGCCGGCGGCGCTGCCCCTGCCGGGGCCTACGGGTATGCCGCTGCGTTTGGCGAAGCCTATAAAGTCGGAGACTATGAGGAAATAGTCCACAAAGCCCATTTTCTTTATCATGTCCAGCTCGTAGTCCAGCTGCTTGCGCACCTCCGGCCGGGTGGGGAAGCGCTCCTGAAAGCCCTGCTCGCAGAGCTTGCGCAGGTACTCATAGCTGTCCCTCTCCCCCTCCGGGAGCTTGAAACGGGGCAGGTGGTAGTGGCCGAACTCAAAGTCGAAATTGCAGCGCCGGGCGATGTCCACGGTGTTGTCCGCCGCCTCCGGCAGCTCCGGGAAGAGGGAGCGCATCTCCTCCTCGCTTTTCAGGTACAGCTCCTGGGTTTCAAAGCGCATACGCCCGCTCTCCTCCACGGTCCTGCCCATCTGTATGCACATGAGCACGTCCTGATAATAGGCGTCGGACCTGGCGATATAGTGGGCGTCGTTGGTGAGGGCCAGGGGTATGCCCGTCTCCCGGTGGAGGCGGATGAGTCCCTGGGCGGCCTTCTTCTCCTCCCGGAGATTGTGGTCCTGTATCTCCAGATAGAAGCAGTCCGGCCCGAAGAGCTGAGATAGCTCCAGGGCTTTGGCCTTTGCCCCGGCGTAGTCGCCGTTTATAATTAGCTGGGGGATGGCCCCGGCCAGGCAGCCGGAGAGGCAGATGAGCCCCTCGCTGTGCTCATGGAGCAGGGCCCAGTCGATACGGGGCTTGATGTAAAAGCCCTCCGTAAAGGCGGCGGACACCAGATAGCAGAGATTGCGGTAGCCCGTCTCGTCCTTACAGAGAAGTATGAGATGGGAGTAGTCGTTGTCCAGACCGTGCTCCTTCTGGTCCATGCGCCGGGGGGCGACATAGACCTCGCAGCCGATGATGGGCTTTATGCCCTGGGCCTTGCAGGCCTTGTAAAAGGCCACTGCCCCGTACATGACCCCGTGGTCGGTGACGGCCAGGGCCTCCTGGCCCAGCTCCTTGGCGGCCTTGGCCAGCTGCTCTATGCGGCAGGCCCCGTCCAGCAGGGAATATTCCGTATGCACATGGAGATGAACAAAGCCCATGTCTACTCCTTAGGTTCAAAAGTCATGATTTTTTTCAGTCTGTGGCTGAGACAGCTCTTGGTCACCGGCGGGTCGCTGAGCAACACCAGGCCCGAGAGGCGGGCCTCGGGGTTGGCTATGCGCAGCAGGGCCGCCTGGTGCAGGGGCTCCGGCAGGCAATCCAGCCCGTAATTCCTGGCGATGCGCCGGATGGCGGCCATCTGGGCCTGGGCGGCGGCCACGGTCTTGTCGGCGTTGGCGTTGTCGCAGTTTATCTGCCGGGTGATGGTGTTGCGCATCTCCTTCTCCACCTTGGCGGTCATGACGGCCATGGCGGTACGGGAGGCGCCTATGGTGGTGAAGAAGTCGGCGATAGCGTCGGCCTGCTTGAAATATAAAAGGGAGTTGCCCCCCCGCCGGGTCTCCTTAGGGGCAAAGCCCATGTCCAGCAGCAGGGAGTAGGCCTCCCGGCTGACGCTGTGGTGGGGAGTGGCCAGTTCCAGATGGTAGCGTTTTTCCGGGTCGGTGACGCTGCCTCCCGCCAGGAAGGCCCCCCGGATGAAGGAGCTGCGGCAGCAGTCCTCCTCTATCATGCCGAAGTTTATATGGTGGGAGAGGGTGGAGTCTATCTCTGCGCCGAAGGCGTCGAAAATTAGGGAGAGCTTTTCCGGCTGGTTAATGGAGAAGCTCTGTTTGCCGGTGTCGGAGGCGGGAAGGGAGTCGAAGCTCAGATTAAAAGCCCGGCGGAAGAGCCGGGGCAGACGCTGGGCGAAGTGGCTGCTGGCGGTGATTATCCGAATCTCCCTGGGGCTGAAGGTGTTGCAGTAGAGCAGCACCCCATAGCTCTCCGCCAGGGCGCAGCATTTCCGCTCAGGCTTCTGCTGACAGAGTTCGGCCTTGGCCTGGGATGAAAAGGACATGGCGGCACCTCTACTTTTCGATATCCCTGTTGATGTTCACGGAGCTGACGCCCTCGGCCTTCAGATGGTCGCAGAGGGCGGAGGCTATGGCCACGCTGCGGTGGCGGCCGCCGGTGCAGCCTATGGCCACGGTGAGGCTCAGCTTCCCCTCCTCAATGTACAGGGGCAGCAGGAAGTCCAGCATGTCCGTTATCTTTTCCATAAAGGTCCTGGTCTGCTGGCATTTGAAGACGAACTCCGCCACCGGCAGGTCCAGACCGCTGAGCTGGCGCAGCTCCTCCACGTAATAGGGGTTGGGGAGAAAGCGCACGTCGAAAACCAGGTCTGCGTCCATGGGCAGGCCGTGCTTGTAGCCGAAGGACATGACGGTGACGTCTATTTCCCGCTTGGCTCCCTCCCCGGCAAATAGGGAGAAGAGCTTGCTTTGCAGCATGCCCAGAGTGAGGTTGGAGCTGTTGACGATGTAGTCGGCCCGCTCCCGAATGGGAGTTAAAAGCTCTATCTCCTTGTAGACGGCGGCCTCCACCGGGGAGCCGTGACTGGCCAGGGGGTGAGGGCGGCGGCTCTCCTTATAGCGGCGGATTAGGGTGCGCACGTCGGCGTCCATGTACAGGATGCGGCAGTTGCAGCCCCGCTCCTTCAGCTGGTCAATGGTCTCCAGCAGCTGGCCGAAGCCGTCCTTTTCCCGCACGTCGGTGACCAGAGCCACCTTTTCATAGCGTCCGGCTGTGGCTATGCACAGCTCGGCAAAGCGGGGCATCAGGGCTATGGGCATGTTGTCCACGCAGTAATAGTCCAGATCCTCCAGCACGTCGGCGGCCCGGCTTTTTCCTGCGCCGGACAGCCCGGTTATAATCAGAAATTCCATAGTCCCTCCCAGGTCCCTTGACCTGTATCAGCCTTGGCCGCTGGATTTCCCGGCCTGCATTTCCGGCTCCCTGTAGCCTGCGCTTATGCCGTGCAGGGGTATCGCCGGGCCCTTATCCTCCAGGCGATAGTCCGGGGGCAGGATCATCATCTCCGGCTCCAGGGCTATGCCGCTGTTTTCGTATACTTTTTTCCGCACGTCCCGCATGAGCTGATGGACGTCGTGGGAGCTGGCCTTGCCCAGATTCACCACGAAGCCGGCGTGCTTTTCCGAGACCTGGGCGTCCCCCACCCGGTAGCCTTTCAGCCCGGCCTGATCGATGAGGGCGGCGGCGTAGTTTCCCTCCGGACGCTTGAAGGCGCTGCCGGCGGAGGGCAGGTCCAGGGGCTGTTTGTCCCGGCGCTGCTGATTGAGCTGCCGCATTTTTGCGGCTATCTCCTCCCCCTTCCCCTTTTCCAGACGGAACACGGCGGAGAGCAGCACGCAGCCCCCCATTTTCTGGAACAGGCTGCTGCGGTAGCCGAAGCTGCACTGCTCCTTTGTCAGCTCATAGAGCCTCTGCTCCGGCAGGTAGTAGAGCACCACGCTCTCCACGGCGTCCTTCAGCTCCCCGCCGTAGGCTCCGGCGTTCATGATGAGGCCGCCCCCCACGCTGCCGGGGATGCCGGAGGCGAATTCCAGACCGGCGAGCTCATGCTGCTGGGCAAAACCGGCCAGCTTTGCCAGGGAGACCCCGGCCTCGGCATATATGGCCCCGTCAGGCAGCAGGAACAATTTGGTCAGCTTGGCGGTGCTGATTATGAACAGGTCTTTCAGCCCCTCGTCGGGAAAGAGTATGTTGGTGCCGTTGCCCAGAATATAGGGGGCCAGTTGGTTTTCTTTAAGGAAGTAGCATATCTTGGAGAGACTGCTCACATCCGAGGGCGCTGCCAGGGCCCGCACGGGGCCGCCTATTTTAAAGGAGCAGTGGGCGGACATGTTCTCGTTTTCCAGAAGCTCCAGGCCGGGCATGGCCTGCTTTATCCGGGCGATGGCTTTTTCAAGATTTTCCATGGGATACTCCAGTCCACATTTAAAATAGTCCCGCGTCGATGGCGTAGTCGTGGGCGCCGGCCAGGGCCTCGGCGGCATTGAAGCCCATCTTCTTCTGGCGGTTGTTCATGGCGGCCAGCTCCATTATCACGGCCAGGTTCCGGCCGGGACGGACGGGGATGGTGACCTGGGGCAGGGTGACCCCCAGAATATCGTAAGTCTCGCTGCTCAGACCCAGGCGGTCATAGGCTTTTCCGTCCTCCCAGCGCTCCATCTTCACCACCAGGTCTATGCTGGCCTCCGGCTTCACTGCGCCTACGCCATAGATGTGGCGCACGTTAATAACACCTATGCCCCTCAGCTCCATATAATACCGGATAAGCTCAGGGGCGGAGCCGATGAGCTCGTCCTTGGAGATGCGCTTTATGTCCACGGCGTCGTCGGCGATAAGGCGGTGGCCCCGCTTTATAAGCTCCAGAGCCGTCTCGCTTTTGCCTATGCCGCTGTCCCCCATAAGCAGCACGCCCTCGCCGTAGACCTCCACCAGCACGCCGTGGGTGGTGATGCGGGGGGCCAGATGGGAACGCAGGGAGCCTATCAGGTCGGCCTGGAATTCCGAGGTGTCCATGGGAGTGATAAAGAGATTGCGGTCGTACTTTTCCGCCATCTCCAGACATTCCTGGAAGGGCCGCACCCCGTGGCAGATGACCAGGGCGCCGATATCGTACTGCATGAACTGCTCAAAGGTCTGGAGCCGCTGCTCCGGGCTGAGGGTGTCCAGATAGGTGCTCTCCACCCGGCCGATCATCTGGATGCGGTGGGGGTCGAAGTAATTGTAAAAGCCGGTGAGCTGCATGGCGGGACGGTTCACGTCGGTTGTCTTGATTAGGGCCGTCTCATAGTCCTTGGAGGTGTGCAGGGGCTGGAGCTGATGCTCCTCTACCAGAGTCTTCAATTTTACCGAATATTTGCTTACCATGGCTGCATCTCCGTTCCTGAGCAATAAATATCTATGCTACATTGTAATCGCTTTCCCCGGCTTTGGCAATACAAATTTTACGCCCGGCTGCGTGTGCAGGGGAAATGTTGAATTTTGTTTACAGAATTGAAAAGTTTCTCTTGCATTTGACCTTGGTATCTGCTATTATATAAAAGCTGTCTAATCAGCGAAACACAAGCAAGGAGGTGCTTCAGTAATGGCAAAATGCGAATTTTGCGACAAGGGCGTTACCTTCGGCATCAAGGTCAGCCATTCCCACAGACGGACCAACCGTGCATGGAAGCCCAATGTGAAGCGCGTCAAGGCCATTGTAGACGGTAGCCCCAAGCATGTCTACGTCTGCACTCGCTGCCTCCGCAGCGGCAAGGTCACCCGCGCTGTGTAATTTTAATTTAATTTAAATTACCCGAAACAAAGCCTGTCTGCTTAGAAGACGGGCTTTTTTCGGCTTTATGGGGGAATCTTTTTTCAGCTTGATTTAAAGATTGTTGACCTGGAGAAAAAGCCGTGGTATTTTTGATATACATATTTACCAAGAGAAAAGGGGAAAAGATATGAAGAGAATGAAAAAAGCCGTCGCATTGCTGCTGACCCTGCTCATGCTGCTGAGTCTCAGCGCCTGCGGCAAGAGCGACATAATCGGCCGCTGGGAATGTAAGCTGGACATGACGGAGGACATTATAAACTCTGCGGACAGCATATTCTCCGCCTATGACGCCTTGCTCAGCGACGGCGTCCAGGCGCCCAGAATGGCGGACTACATGGACGAGTTCAGCCTGACCTACACCATGGTTTTCAATGAGGACGGCAGTTACAGCGCCGGGGTGGACGAAGCCCAGCGGCAGGCTGCGGTAGACGGGCTGGTGGAAGCGGTAAAAGAATACATGTATCAGCTTTTCTTTGTTATCCTTGCGGACTCGGCAAAGCAGATGGGTCTGGAGCAGCAGCCCAGCAGCCGTGAGGAGCTTGAGGCGATGATGGGGGTCTCCATGAACGAGGCTATAAGCGAGGTTCTGGGTATCGACCTGGAGACGTATATCGAGTCGATGCTGGGCAGCGCCATGAACACCTATCTGTCTGAAGGGATAGCAGATTCCGAAGGCATATACGAGACCAGAGACGGACGCCTCTATCTCTCCAAGGGTCTGGACGGAGAGATCTTCGACGAGGTATATGACCCCTATACGGTGGAGGGGGATACCCTGACCATCACCCTGGGTCCGGAGGGCATGTCCAGCTCTTTAAAGAATTTCTACCCCCTGGTGCTGAACAGGGTGGGCTGATAGTTCCGTAAAAAATACAGAGCCGCAGAAGTAAAGCTGCAGCTCTGTATTTTTTACAGCGCATTTGTCCCGGCTCAGTGACCGGAGGGCTTTCGGTAGAGCATATCCTTCTCCGTAGTGCGATCGGCATGGGCCAGATCCGTGAAAACTATCAGCAGCAGGATGCCTGCGCCCCAGATGGCGCAGCCGCCGAAGAGGCCGCAGGCCAGGGTGGAGACCACGGCTCCGGCGGCAAAGGAGCAGAGCATCAGGATATGCACCAAAAAGCGGCGGCGTATGGCCCGGTCCTCAGGGTGTTTCAGCCGCTTGGTGAGAAAGACCCCCACCTGGCGCACATGATTCGTGCAGAAGGTGGTGGACATGGGGATGTGCTCGGCCTGGCGGAAGGTATTGTACTGCATGGAGCAGATAAAGTTGACGCTCACCTGGGAGATCTGGAAGGGCCAGCTGTCGGGGACGAAGCCCAGCAGCAGCACCACTATCAGCTCCAGGCCCACCAGCATGGTGTCCCAGCGGAGGAAGTGGAGACGCTTGACCTTGCCCGGCAGCAGCTCGGAGATGACGGCCCCCAGGATATAGGCGCTGATGGGGATGAGGTAGTACAGGGCCTTGCCCCAGCGCCCCTGACCAAGGGCCATGGATAAGAGGACCACGTTGGCGGTCTGGGCGTTGCAGAAGACTCCGCCTCTCAGGCAGTAGGTGAAGCCGCCCAGATAGCCGCCGGCGGCGATGAGCAGGGCGTATATCCATATCTTTTCACATTCCAGCACCGGCTCTTCCCGGCACAGCTCCGGCTTGTCCATAGTCCGCCTCCTTCAATATTAATCCCGGCCGCTCAAAGAGGGGCCGGGATGATATCAACTGTGTCGCTTTTTATCAGAGCTGCTTCTGGGCGTTGATCTTCACGCCGGGGCCCATGGTGGAAGCGGTGACGCAGGAGCGGATATACTGTCCTTTTGCCGCTGCGGGCTTGGCCTTGTTGATAGCGCCGATGAGGGCGGCGTAGTTCTCGTAGAGCTTCTCTGCGCCGAAGCTGACCTTGCCGATGGGGCAGTGGATAATGTTGGTCTTATCCAGACGGTACTCCACCTTACCGGCCTTGGCCTCGGAGATGGCCTGCTTCAGGTTGGGGGTGACGGTGCCGGCCTTGGGGGAGGGCATCAGGCCCTTGGGGCCCAGGACTTTACCAAGACGGCCGACGGTGCCCATCATATCGGGGCTGGCGA
>CALXGF010000085.1 GCA_944387735.1 uncultured Oscillospiraceae bacterium | reverse complement strand
TTTTTTTAAGAGATTTTTTCCCCTGTCCTCCAGAGGCTGGCTGATATATCTGGCGGCAATGGCCGTAGCCTCAGCGCTCTGCTGGCTCCTGGGGCGTATGAGCAGCTCCGACACCCATGTGCCAATGATATTCGTGCTGGCCGTGCTGGTGGTGGCCCTGTGTACCGACGGTTACTTTTACGGACTGCTTGCGGCAGGCAGCAGCGTGCTGGGCGTGAACTATGCCTTCACCTATCCGTACCTGAAGCTGGACTTCTCCATTTACGGCTACCCCCTCACCTTTATGACCATGCTGGCGGTGGGCTTTGCGGTGAGCACCCTAACCACCCGTCTGAAGGCCCAGGAGAAACTCCGGGCCGAGTCGGAGCGGGAGAAGATGCGGGCCAACCTTCTGCGTGCCGTCTCTCACGACCTGCGCACCCCCCTTACTGCGATCAGCGGCTCTATCGCCACGGTGCTGGAGGACGGGGGACAGGCTCTTAGCCGCCAGCAGCAGCGGGAGCTGTTGCTGGACGCCAAGCAGGACGCCGACTGGCTCTGCCGCATGGTGGAGAACCTCCTGTCCATAACCCGCATCAGCGGCGACGAAATAGGTCAAATAAAAAAGCAGGAGGAAATAGTGGAGGAAGTCTTCAGCGAAGCCGTGATGAATTTCCGCAAGCGTTACGGCGACGTGAAGGTCTCCGTCTCCGTCCCGGAAGAGGTGCTGCTGGTGCCCATGGACGCCATGCTTATCGAGCAGGTTATATTCAACCTCATGGATAATGCCCGCACCCATGGACGGAGTACTGCAAATATACTTCTCTATGCCCGGAGAGAGGCGGACTGCGTGGTCATAGGCGTGGAGGACGACGGGGTGGGTATAGCCCCGGAGACCCTGTCCCATCTCTTCGACGGCAGCCTGCAGCTGAGCGGCCACGGAGCGGCGGACACTACCCGCTGCATGGGCATAGGTCTAAGCGTCTGCCGCAGCATTGTGGAAGCCCACGGCGGACACATCCGTGCGGAGAACCTGCCTCAAGGCGGGGCTCTGTTTGAATTTACTTTGTCTTTGGAAGATAAAGGAGCGTGAGCTTATGACTATAAAAGATAAGATACTGGTGGTGGAGGATGAAAAGACCATTTCCGGTCTTATAAAAGCTATCCTCACCGCCAACGGCTACGACGTTATTGTGGCCAGCTCCGGCAACGAGGCTTTCTCCATGATAAGCTCCCATTGTCCCGACCTGGTGGTGCTGGACCTGGGGCTGCCGGACATGGACGGCATGGACATCATAGAGGCGGTGCGCTCCTGGACCAGTATGCCTATCATCGTAGTCTCTGCCCGCAGCTACGAGCGGGACAAGGTCCAGGCTCTGGACAAGGGAGCCGACGACTACGTGACCAAGCCCTTCAGCCCGGCAGAACTGCTGGCCCGGGTAAGAGTAGCCATACGCCACACCCGTTCCGGTCTGGGCAATGAGGCCATATCTAATTTCGGTAAGTTCACCGCCGGAGATCTCACTATAGACTACGACAAGCATCAGGTACTCATTGCCGGGGAGAACTGCCGCCTGACCCAGAATGAATACAAGATCGTGGCCCTGCTGGGCAAATGTGCCGGTAAGGTCCTCACCTACGACTTCATAATGAAGGAGCTGTGGGGCCCCCAGAGCAAGGGCAACAACCAGATACTCCGGGTGAACATGGCCAACATCCGCCGCAAGATAGAGAAAAATCCCGCCGAGCCCCAGTACATCTTTACTGAGGTGGGCGTTGGCTACCGTATGATAGAAGGGGATTAAGTCCCTGCGCAGAACAAAAAACATATCCGTTTCTTTCTTTTCTCCGCCCCCATGCCCTTCTCTCCTCCGGGCTTGGGGGCGCTTTTTGCCTTTAGCGGCTCCTTAACATTCTGTTATATCTCCTTGACGTTCTTTTTATTCTTTTTTATGTATAATAATTCATGTAAAAATTTATTGGAGGTCCCCCATGAAAGAAAAAATCAAAGACAGTCTGGAGCCCGGCGAAGAGATACTCTGGAGCGCTCAGCCAGCAGCCTTCAAAGCGCTGGACAAAACCCACAAGAATTACTACATACGCCGCAGCATAATCGTGGCCATAGCGGCCCTGGCCGTTTTCGCCGCCTATTTCTACGCCGCCATCAGCGCCGCCGGCGAGATAAAATGGGGCGTGGTAGCCGTGCTGCTCGCCTTGACGGCCTATGCCGCCCTCTCTCCGGTCATGGATATAAATAAGCTTAGAAAATGCTCCTATGTCCTCACCAATGAGAAGCTGTTGCTGGTAAGTCCCGGCGACGTGCGCAGCGTAAAGCTCTCCAGCATCCCCACCGCCAAGATAGTCGGCGACGAGGACGGCCAGCTCTCCCTGCTGTGCGGCCCTCTGGCCGAGAAGCTCCCGGCTTTTAAGCGCCGGGTGATCACCCTCAGCGGAGCTATGCTGGAACAGAGCAGCGGCATGTGCGACCGCTTTGTCCTCTATGCCATAGGGGACGTCCAGGGGCTCAGGAAGGCCGCCGAAGGCTATCTCACTATTGCCTGAAACATATTGCATAATATACCTTTATGGTTTAAAATATCCTCCGATATTACATTCGGAGGATATTTTTATGCTTTCCTTTCTCTCTGACTATACCGAAGGGGCCCACCCCAAGGTCCTGGAACACCTTGTGGAGCTGAACATGGTCTCCCTCCCCGGCTACGGCGACGACGACTACACCCAGGCCGCCAAGGCCAAGATCTGCGCCGCCTGCGGCCGGGATGACCTGGAGATCCAGTTTCTGGTGGGGGGCACCCAGACCAACCAGGTGGCTATAGACTCCATGCTCCAAAGCTACGAGGGGGTCATCTCCGCCGACACCGGCCATATAAACGTCCACGAGGCCGGGGCCATTGAATACTCCGGCCACCGGGTGCTGCCCATCCCCCACGTCCAGGGGAAGATAATGGCGGCGGACCTGGAGAAATATATGGAGGCCTTTGTCAACGACGAGGTGCGGGAGCACCTGGTGCAGCCGGGCCTGGTGTACATCTCCCACCCCACGGAGTTCGGCACCCTCTACACCAGGGCGGAGCTCTCCGCCCTGTCGGATTGCTGCCACAAATACGGTCTGAGCCTGTACATGGACGGGGCAAGGCTGGGCTACGGCCTCATGAGCCCGGAGACGGACGTGACCCTGGCCGACGTGGTGGAGCTCACGGATCTGTTCTACATCGGCGGCACCAAGGTGGGGGCCCTCTGCGGCGAGGCCCTGGTCTTCACCAAGCGCAACATGCCCAAGCATTTTCTCACCAGCGTCAAGCAGCACGGAGCCCTCCTGGCCAAGATGCGCATTGTCAGCCAGCAGTTCGACGCCCTCTTCACCGAGGGGCTCTATTTCGAGATAAGCCGCCACGCCCTGGACCTGGCCATGAAGATAAAGCAGGCCTGCCTGGACAAAGGTTATGAGCTGCTGATGGATTCTCCCACCAACCAGCAGTTCCCCATCCTCACCAGAGAGCAGATGGAGAAGCTCCGGGAAAAGGTGCAGTTCAACCTCTGGCAGTGGATGGAGGATGGCCGTGTGGCCATCCGTCTGGCTACCAGCTGGGCCACAAAGGAGGAGGACGTGGACGCCCTCATCGCCCTGCTGTGAGGCTCCTGTCCCGGACCGGCAGTTCCCGCATGCGCAGCAAAAATGTTCCAAGCTAAAAAGCTTGGGACATTTTTATTTGACATGATGTAATATATATTTGACATTATATCCGTTATGTGCTACATTACTCTCAGAGGTGATGAGATGTCGAAAAACCTGAAGCTGAAAGCGGCAAGGGCGGAACGGGACATGACCCAAAAGGCCCTGGCCGACGCCGCCGGGGTCTCCCGGCAGACCATAAACGCCATTGAGCAGGGGGAGTATAACCCCACCATAAAGCTGTGCCTGACCATATGCCGGGCGCTGGGAAGGACCTTGGACGAACTATTCTGGGAGGATGAAGAAAATGAAAGTCTTTAAAAATTGCAGGAGCAAGCTGGACGAGATGCAGGAGCAAAACCTGAGGAAGCTGGAGAGCTGGGGCTATTGGCTCACCTGGGGCGCTCTGCTGCTGAGCATGATGATTCAGATGCTCATATACCGGGAGGATGCGGCCAAGTATCTCAAGGGCGAGTGGATAGTCTTTATGGCCTCCAATATTTACATGGTGATTGGCTGCGTACGCCTGGGCATCTGGAGCCGCCGGGGTATCCCCAGCTTCAAGAGCATCCTGCTTATCAGCCTGTTGGCCGGGCTTGCCACAGGAATTTTCGTGGCGGTGTACAACTATCTCAGCTACGGCGATCTGTTCACCGCATTGATAACCGTGCTTATCACCGGCCTTTGCACCTTCGTCCTGTGCCTGCTGGCCCTGTCCCTCTCCCTGTCGGCCTACAAAAAGCGGAGGCAGCAGCTGGACGGCGAAGGTGACGAGAAGTGAGGGCCGCCCTCTATGAGTCCCCCCTGGGGACCTATGTGATGGCGGAAGAGGGCGGGGCCCTGGTGGGGCTCTGGCTCAGGGGCCAGAAATACTTTCCCAAAGAGCTGCCGCCCCTGGGCAGCGGAGAAGGGGAGACCTTTGTCCTGACCCGCCGCTGGCTGGATGCCTACTTTGCCGGGGAGAGGCCGGAGCCGGGGGAGCTGAGGCTCGCTCCTAAGGGCAGTGCCTTTGCCCGGCAGGTCTGGGAGCTGCTGCTGGAGATACCCTACGGCCACACCGTGACCTACGGACAGCTGGCAAAGGAGCTGGCGCAGCGGCGGGGGCTGGAGCGCATGTCCGCTCAGGCGGTGGGGGGCGCCGTGGGCCATAACCCCATCAGCATAATCATCCCCTGCCACCGGGTGCTGGGGACCAAGGGACAGCTCACCGGCTATGCCGGGGGCCTGGATGTAAAACGCCGCCTGCTGGAGCTGGAGGGCGCTGCTTTGCCTTAAAAAGCCAAAAAACGGACTGAGCTTTGATGAACTCAGTCCGTTTTTCAACGCTATGTATTCAGCCGGA
>CALXGF010000084.1 GCA_944387735.1 uncultured Oscillospiraceae bacterium | reverse complement strand
CTTTTATCTGTATATCGTATTTTTCCATTTTTCTGTACAGCGTGTTTCTGGACATGCCAAGCCTTTTAGCGGAGCGGGAGATGTTTCCGTGTTCTTCCTCAAGAATGAGAATAATTTTTTCCCGCTCGTGCTGCTCCCTGACTTTAAGACCTGCCGGATGATGGGCTTCCGGCTGAGCGCTCTCTTCCACGGGCTTTGGATTATCCTGCCGGGGCGTAAAGTCCTCCTCCTCGTCATCGTAATTTGGAAACTGAAGTTTCGGCCTGCTGTAACGCAGGATATACTCCGGGAAACAGTCCAGGGTAATAGGATTATCGTTGGAAATGATAAGGGCCTTTTCCATGATGTTTTTCAGTTCCCGGACGTTTCCGGGCCAGGGGTAGGCTTCCAGCGCATCGAGGACGTTTTTGGACAGGGGGTGACTCTGGATATGAAGAGACTGGCCCAAGGTCTCATTAAAGTATTTTGCGAGAAGGGAGATGTCGCCCTCCCGGTCTGCCAGCCTGGGGAGAAAAATTTCAATAACACTGAGCCTGTACCACAAATCTGAGCGGAATTTGCCCTCTGCAATGAGCTTTTGCAGGTCCTGATTGGTAGCGGCTACCACCCTCACGTTTATAGGGATGGCTTTGTTTGAGCCTATCCGCATTACGCTCTGTTCCTGAAGGACTCGCAGGAGAGACACCTGCATGTCTATGGGCATGTCGCCTATTTCATCAAGAAACAAGGTACCGCCGTTGGCGTATTCAAATTTGCCCTTGGCTCCGGAAGAACGGGCGCCGGTAAAGGCGCCGCCCTCGTAGCCGAACAGCTCGCTGGCAAGAAGGTCCCTGGGCAGGGCGCCGCAGTTTATGGCCACAAATTCGCCCTTGCGTCCGCTGAGCCGATGCAGGGCTCTGGCGGCCACTTCCTTCCCGGTGCCCGTCTCTCCCATTATCATTACGTTTGAACGGTGTACCGCCACACTGCGGATAAGCTTGTCTACTTTCAGCCATTGGGGGCTCTGTCCAATACAGTCGTGGCTGAGTTCACCGTCTCTGAAAAGGGGGGCGGATATATCTTCAGCCATGTGTGTCTCAGAGGGCATTTCAAATACCAGCACATTGTGCTTTGCTCCCGTTGCAAGGCTGATGCTTTTGCGCCGCAGAAGCTTCATTGAAAGCCCGGGCAACCTGCCGCTGCCCTTGAAAACCACGGCGTCTTCAGCCGGAAGCTCATGAGACTCGCCCAGCAGTATGGACAGCATGCGTTTATTCTTAAGGAAGTCGGCCAGGGAACAGGAGGCGTAGGGCGCTTTTTCATAGCCGGCGACCGCTTTTTTCCCGTTTGAATTGGCGGTTAGGATCATGCCGTTTTCGTCGGTGACTATTATGGCCAGGCTTTCGCTGTCGATAATTGGGTCAAAGAAAGAGGCGGAGGAGAGCTGACTGAACAGTTCCCGTCTGGAGCAGCGCAGCTTTTCCACCAGAGACGCAGCTGCAACACAGATATCCAGAGCGTTGGGAGGCAGCGGAGTAAATGGGTCGTTCACGCACAGCACGAAGTCCTCTCCGCCGGGATCATGGATAAGGGCGGACACTCCGGAATAACTTTGGGAAATGGCCCGGAAATGCTCATAGCCGTCCACCCGGCTGGGCTTTTTATCCTGTATAGTAATGGTTATGTTTCCGTTGCCGTTCAGGGCCTCGGTGACAAAGGTACCCAGAGTCCTGGGGTAAGAGGACAGGGGAGTGACCAGATCAAAGACAAAGCCGTGCATATCTGCAAGGCTGGAATTACAGTTAAACACCGCCAGCAGGTACTGTAGTATAGGGCTGGCGGCGGAGATGATCTTGGCGTTTTTCTGACGGGTCTTGTTAAGGAGCTGTTCCTCGCACTTCGGAAAATCTGAAGACCATGGACTGGTGCCGCAGCTCATGCAGCGAGCCCAGGACCTTGCGATCTCAGGACGAAGGGCCTTGGCGTCGATAATACCGTAGTTTACGGCTTTTTTCCAGGCTTCCAAAACTGTAGCCTTATCGTATGCCATTATGTCTCCTTTCTTTTCCGCTTAACACAGCTGGGTATACCGGCTGCCTGCCGATATTTTGAAACGGTCCTCCGGGAAATGCGGAAGCCTTCTTTTTCCAGCTGACTGCAGATCTCATCGTCCGACAGCGGAGAGGCGCTGTTTTCCGAGGCGATAAGCTCTTCAATGCGTCTTTTTGCCGCATCCACAGACAATACTGCACTGTTGCAGCCGTTAAGGGCGCGGACAAAGAAACGCTTTAATGGGAACATGCCCCAACTGGTGGACACATATTTATCCTGCACAATACGGCTCACTGTGGAGACGTTTACTCCCATTTCATCGGCAAGCTGCTGCATTGTCAAAGGTCTGAGACTCTCGGGACCGTTCAGGAAAAAATCTCTTTGCAGAGCTACCAGAGCGTGAGCGGCACGGCTCAGGGTCTGGCGACGGATATCCACGCTGTGGATAAGGGCTTTTGCAGAGTTAAGGCTTTGCCGAAGATAGTGTTTTTCCTCAGAACTCAACTCCGGCTGATCCAAAAGGTGCAGATAATAATCATTTATAGTAAGGGGATTGTCCCCTTCTCCGGAGACATATATACGCAGCTCGCCGTCCCTGCGCTCTACGACTATATCAGGCGTAATATAGTTGACCTGTATGGGCCTCTCATCGCAGTTGCCGGGCCTGGGCTCAAGGCTGCGGATATAATCAAAGATCTGGCTCATACAGCTCTCGGAGACTTTATAGCGGGCGGCACATTCCCCAGGACTTGAATCGCAAAGAGCCTGCAGGTCCTCGTTTATAATACGTTTTGCCAGATCCCCATAGGGGAAGCCGGGGTCAACCTGGAGGCACAGGGCCTCATATACGTTTGCGGCGGCAATGCCTCTGGGCTGAAAGCCCTGGATTATGGACAAGACCCGGCGGCCCACTTCAAGGCTCTGGCAATACAGCAGGCATATGGTCTCCAGATTGCCTGTAAAATATCCGCTCTCATCCAAATCGCCGATTATTTCCAGGCCGATAGCCTCTTCCACGGGGCTGAGCCTGCACATAGACAGCTGCAATTTTAGGGAACCGGCCAGAGCTTCGCTTTCCAGCGCAACGCCTTTGGAATAATAGGGGTCAAAATCCTCATCGATCTCGGCGCCGGAACGGGAGTAGCTTTCATAGTAGGCCGGGTCCCGACCCGCTTCTATAGATATATAGCTCTCTCGGTTTTCTCCAGAGCCGCTGAAGGCGTCCAGACTCCTGGGCTCGGGAATATTCAGCATTGGGTTAGCCATTGACAGCTCCACCAGGTAATCGTACATAGCTTGAGCAGGGAGGGAGAGCATGTTTAGGCCCTGGATCATGGAAGCAGTGATGCGCTGTTCCTGCTTTTGCACGTGACTGTAGCCTTTGGCAAAGACCATGGAGACTCACCCCTCGCTGTGGAAACTGTCACATTTTATAGAGAAATGGTATCACATCGTCTTAAACATGTCAAGAAATCTTGTGCGCTATATGTAAAATATTACATTTTTTCTGCTTATTTATTGGAAATAAACAAAAAAATAAACATGAAACGGAGCAGATAGAGCTAACGGCATGCATTTTGCATTATAAAAGTCAGGACCCCAAAATACCAACACCTAGAAAGGGAGACGAATGTACATGAAAATAATAGCGTGCTACAAAATAGTGCCTTATGAGCAAAGCATCGGCATTGCCCAGGACGGCAGCCTGAACTTTGACAAGGCAGAGCTGATGATAGGCCAGTATGACCTTAACGCCATAGAGGCGGGGGCTCAGCTGGTGGAGAAATGCGGCGGGGAGCTGACCGCTCTCACCGTGGGCTCCCAGGAAGTGGAGAACTCCAAGATGAGAAAGGGCGTGCTGTCCAGAGGACCTGCCAACTGCGTTACCGTCTGTGACCCCGGCCTCAAAGATGCGGACAGCGCCACTACCTCCGCAGCTCTGGCCGAGGCAATAAAGAGCAGGGGAGAATTCGACCTTGTGATCTGCGGCGAGGGCTCCAGCGACATTTATGCCCAGCAGGTGGGCGTACAGCTGGGCGAGCGCTTAGGTCTGCCCTGCATCAACGGCGTGACTGAGATCACAGCTGGAGAGGGCTGCATCAATGTGCAGCGCAATGCAGACGGAGAGACTGAGACCCTGTGCATAAAGCTTCCTGCAGTGATCTCCGTAGCCAGCGGGATAAACGTAACACGGGTACCCAGCATGAAGGATATTCTGGCTGCGGGCAAAAAGCCTTTTGCAGCCCTCACAGGAGCAGACGTGGCTCTGCCCGGGGAAAGATATACAGAGACGGTGTCCGTTCTGGCTCCCCAGCATGCCGCCCGTCCCTGCAAGATATTTACCGGAGACAGCGAGGAGACTCTCTCTGCCTTTGCCGCCGCAGTAAATGCGGAACTGAAATAAGGAGGACAAGACCATGAAACTTAAAAAAGCCCTTGTTTTTTCCAGCAATGCTTCCAATATTGCCTCTCTGTGCTGGGGCGCCAACAGCCTTGCCCAGGAGAGCGTCGCAATAGTTCTGGGCACCGAGAGCCAGGCTAATGAGGCGGCAGCCTGGGCAGGAAAGGTCCTTTGGCTGGGCGAAAAGGCCCAGGGCTCCATGGCCGAGAGCTACACCGGAGCCGTAGCCGAGCTGGTGAAAAAGGAGCAGCCCGAGCTGCTGCTGATGGGCTGCGGCACCAGAGACCGCTGTATTGCCGCAAAGCTGGCAGTAAGACTGGGCGCCGGAGTTATAACCGATGCAGCCACTCTGGAGGTTGACGAGGCGGGAAGCGTACTTGTAAAGCGCAACGTATTTGGCGGGGCTGCCCAGGCCACCGTGAAAGCCCTGGGAGCCATGGGCATAGTCCTTACCAGCGGCGGCTTTGACGAGACTGCCCCCGCTGCTGCAGGCTCCGTGGAGAAGCTGGATGTCCAGATTGAGGATATGGGTATCCAGCTGCTGGACACCTCTGCAAAGCAGGAGGAAACGGTGGATATCGCCGTAGCAAAGCGCATAGTTGCAGTGGGCCGTGGCCTTGGCTCCCAGGAGAACCTTGCCGCAGCGGAGGATCTGGCTGCAAAGCTGGGCGCAGAGATGGGCTGCACCAGACCCATTGCCGAAGAGCAGCACTGGATGTCCAGAAGCCGCTACATCGGCGTGTCCGGCGCTACCGTCAAGCCCGACCTCTACATGGCCTTGGGTATATCCGGCCAGGTACAGCACATGGTGGGCGCTAAGAGCTCCAAGATAATCGTGGCTATCAATAAGGATGCAAAGGCTCCCATATTCCAGGACTGCGATATTGGCCTTGTGGCGGATATGAATAAGGTGCTGCCCAAGCTTACCCAGCTCCTGTAAGACGGACTAAAAAGGAGCGGCGGACTATGAGAGACTGCAACAATAAAGCCGGCAAACTGAGCATAAGCATGGCTCTCGGTCTGGCCGCTCCTCAAACCTGGACAGCGGCCCTGATACCGGCGCTGCTGGGAGCTGCCTTGGCAAGGGAGGGAGCAAAGGAAAGGCCTTTGCTGCTGCTCAGTATGGCTGCCGCCTGCCTGCTCATGCAGTCGGCGGCAAATGTTTTTAACGACTACTGCGATTTTATAAAAGGCGGAGACACTCTGGAGAACTCGCCGGATGCGGAAGAAGCGGTGCTGCTTTATCAGAGG
>CALXGF010000083.1 GCA_944387735.1 uncultured Oscillospiraceae bacterium | reverse complement strand
GCCACCACGTCGGTGACGTAGGGCAGTATCTTGCTGCCATAATTTCTGAGCCAATCCATTATTTCATCGGCCTTTATGGGCTCATGGCCATAGCCGGTGACGGTAATATTTTTCCACTCTACAATATCTTTCACCTTGCCTGCAAGGCTATCCATATCGTAGAGGTCCTCCATGCGGATGCCTTTCTTGCTGTACTTGTCGGAATATACGGGTGCGATACCCCGGCGGGTGGAGCCGAATTTCTTGTCCGCCAGGCGCTCCTCCTCCATCACGTCCTGGAGGCGGTGGTAGGGCAGGCATATAATGGCCTTCTCGCTGATCTTCAGGTTATCTGGAGTAATGGATATACCCTTCTCCGTAAGGCGGCCTATCTCGCCTACCAGGTGCTCCAGATCCACCACCATACCGTTGCCCATGACGTTCACTGTGGTCTCTCTCAGGATACCGGAGGGCAGCAGATTCAGAATGAAGGTGCCCTTGTCATTGACTACGGTGTGGCCGGCGTTGTTGCCGCCCTGGTAGCGGCATATCACGTCAAAGTCGGAGCTCAGCAGGTCCACCATGCGGCCCTTGCCTTCGTCTCCCCAGTTGATTCCAACGATTGCGCTCAGCATTTTATTATCCCCTTTTATTATACATTTATATTTGCGTTGATTTTTTCTTCAAGAAATGCCTTGTTCTCCTCCAGCAGCTGCCGCACTTCCTTCACATAGCTCTCGGTCTGTTCCACGGCCATGCCCGTAAAGCAGCTGTCTGCTATTATCTCATCCAGTTCTGAGCGGCTGAGATTGAACGCAGGGTCTGCGGCAATGCGGTCCAGCAGGTCGTTGGAGGCTCCCTCCTGCTTGATTGCCTTGCCTGCGGCCACGGAGTGTTCCCGAATGGCCTCGTGAAGAGTCTGGCGGTCTCCGCCGTTCTTGACACAGTACATGAGAATATTCTCCGTTGCGAAGAAGGGCAGCTCCTCATTCCAGTGCTTCCCTATCACCTTGGGGTAGACGGTAACGCCGCTGATGACATTTATATAGAGCGTCAGTATTCCGTCCACAGCCAGAAAAGCCTCTGGTATACTTATACGCCGGTTGGCGGAATCGTCCAAAGTGCGCTCCAGCCACTGGGTCCCGGCGGTCATGGCCGGATTAATGGCGTCGGCAATAACGAACTTAGCCAGGGAGGCTATGCGCTCGCTGCGCATGGGATTGCGCTTGTAGGCCATGGCGGAGGAGCCCACCTGTCCGGCCTCAAAGGGTTCGTCGAACTCCTTGAGATGGGACAGGAGCCGGATATCGCTGGAGAATTTCTGGGCGCTCTGGGCGATGCCGGAGAGCACTGACAGGGTGAAGTAGTCCACCTTCCTGGTATAGGTCTGGCCGCTGACGGCGTAGGCGCCGGTAAAGCCGGCCTTCTCCACCACCTTCTTCTCCAGGGCCTTCACCTTCTCCCCGTCGCCTCCGAAGAGCTCCAGGAAGCTGGCCCCGGTGCCGGTGGTGCCCCGGCAGCCCAGGAGCTTCAAATTGCTCAGACAGAAGTCCAGCTGTTGGAGATCCAGCACCAGATCCTGCATCCACAATGTGGCCCTCTTGCCCACGGTGGTGGGCTGGGCAGCCTGAAAGTGGGTGTAGGCCAGGGTGGGCAGGTCTTTGTATTTTTCCGCAAAATCCGCCACGGCGGAGATAGCGTTTAAAAGCAGGGTGCGAATACGCCGCAGGGCATCTCTTTGAAGAATTATGTCGGTATTGTCACCCACGTAGCAGCTGGTGGCCCCCAGGTGGATGATAGGCTTTGCCTTGGGGCAGGCAAGACCGTAGGTATAGATATGAGCCATGACATCGTGGCGCACCTGGGCCTCCCGTTTCCGGGCGGTCTCATAGTCTATATCATACAGGTGGGCGCGCATCTCGTCAAGCTGTTCATCGCTTATATCCAAGCCCAGCTCTTTCTCGCTCTCCGCCAGTATGACCCATAGTTTACGCCATGTGGAAAACTTCCTGTCATCGGAGAAGATCTCCTGCATCTCCCTGCTGGCATAACGCTGGCACAGGGGATTGTCATATCTGTCCTTCAATACCATGTCCTCCTTATTCTACGGTTACTGATTTTGCCAGATTCTTCGGCTTATCTATATCGCAGCCCTTGGCTTTTGCCACGTAGTAGGCAAAAAGCTGCAAGGGGACGATTTCGGGGATGGGCATGAGCAGCCCGTCGGTCTCCGGCACCAGCAGCACCTGGTCCGCCTCGGTAAAGATGCGCTTCTGGCTCTCCTGGGCCAGGGCCAGGACCTGAGCTCCCCTGGCCTTTACCTCTTTGACATTGCTCATGAGCTTGTCAAAGAGGGGCTTGTAGCAGGCAAGAGCCACCACCAGCTGGTCCTCGTCAATCAGCGCAATGGTGCCGTGCTTCAGTTCCCCGGCGGCATAGGCTTCGGAATGGACATAGCTGATCTCTTTAAGTTTTAGGGAAGCTTCCATAGCCACTGCATAGTCCAGATTGCGTCCTATGAAAAACAGGGAGGTCTTTTTGTAGTGCTTCTGCGCCAGCTTTGCCACCTGAGAGTTCAAATCTATAGCTCTCTGGCAGCGTTCCGGCAGGGAGCAGACGCCCCTAACCAGCTGTTTATAGCGTTTATCCTCCAGCAGCCCCAGCTGTCTGGAAATATATATGGCCAACAGCTCCAGCACCGCAATTTGGGTAGTATAGCCCTTGGTGGTAGCCACGGCGATCTCCGGTCCCGCCCAGGTGTAGAGCACGCTGTCTGCCAGCTTTGCCACGGTGCTGCCCACCACATTCACTATGGCCAGGGTCCTGGCCCCCAGGGACTTGCACTCCTTCAATGCGGCTATGGTATCCGCCGTCTCTCCCGACTGGGATATCACCACCAGCAGTGTATGCCGGTCTATTATGGGGTTGCTGTAGCGCAGCTCGCTGGCCAGCTCCGCTCTCACCGGGATGCGGCACAGCTCCTCCATGATGTAGCGGCCAACATAGCCTGCGTGATAGGCGGAGCCGCAGGCGGTGATGACTATCTGATTGATGTCCTTCAGCTCGTCGGCGCTAAGCTGGAAGCCCTCCAGAACTATCTCCCCGTTTTTCACTCTGGGCTCTATCGTGGCCTTAAGGGCTCTGGGCTGCTCCATTATCTCTTTGAGCATAAAATGCTCGTAGCCGCCCTTCTCAGCGGCCTCGGTATTCCACAGCACACGGGAGAGAGGCTTGGATATCTCTCTGCCCGCCGGGTCGTACACCGTTATCTTTTCCGGGGTAAGGGAGGCAAACTCTCCGTCCTCCAGATAAATTACCGTACGGGTATGGCCTATGAGTGCGGTGACGTCGGAGGCGAAGAAGTTCTCCCCCGCTCCCACGCCCAATATCAGCGGGCTGGAATTTTTCACCGCTATCAGCTCGCCTGGTCTCTCGTCGCAGAGGACGCCCAGGGCATAGGAGCCCTCCAGCCGGGCGACAGTCTTCATCACTGCCCGCTTCAGGTCACCAGTATAATACATATCCAGCAAATGTACAACAACTTCCGTATCGGTTTCGCTGTAAAAAACGAAGCCCTTTGCGGTAAGCTCCTCCCTCAGCTGGGCGTAGTTTTCGATAATCCCGTTGTGTACCACGGCAAAGTGCCCGTCGTTGGAGATATGGGGGTGAGCATTTGTCACCGTAGGCGCTCCGTGGGTAGCCCAGCGGGTATGGCCTATGCCGCAATTCCCCGGCACGGTTTTTCCGCCGTCGGTCATCTTTACCAGGTTCTCCAGATAACCGCTGCACTTTTCCGTGCGTATCTTCCCCTCGCTCTCAACGGCTATGCCCGCCGAGTCATAGCCCCGGTACTCCAGGCGCTTCAGTCCCTCCAACAGCACCGGCGCCGCCTGCTGTGGACCGGTAAAACCAACTATGCCGCACATATGATACTCCTCCCTGTCTGTTTCTTGTCTCTTATTTTCATCTAAATTCTCAGGCTCTGCTTCTGCGCTCCAGGGCAGCACTTATAAATCCCAGGAACAAGGGGTGGGCCTTGTTGGGCCGGGACTTGAACTCCGGATGGAACTGGACGCCCACGAAAAAGGGTCTGTCGCTGAGCTCCACAGTCTCCACCAGCCTGCCGTCGGGACTGAGGCCGGAGAGCCTGAGGCCGCAGCCGCTAAGCTGTTGCCGGTAGTCATTGTTGAATTCATAGCGGTGCCGGTGCCGCTCAGATATCTGCTCTCTGCCGTAGCAGCGATACATGGTGCTCTCCGGAGCAATGACGCATGGATAGGCGCCCAGGCGGAGAGTGCCTCCCTTATCTATATTCTCGCTCTGGCCGGGCATGAAGTCGATGACCTTGTGGCGGCACAGCTCGTCGAACTCTCCTGAGTTTGCATCGGCAATTCCCGCTACATGGCGGGCAAATTCTATCACCGCCACCTGCATGCCCAGGCATATGCCGAAGTAAGGCACATTGTTCTCCCTGGCATACTGAGCAGCCAGAATCATCCCCTCTATGCCCCGGCCCCCGAAGCCGCCGGGGACTATTATGCCGTCCAGCCCCGAGAGCTTTTCCCGGCAGTTGTCCGCCGTTATAGTCTCCGAGTCTATCCAATCTATCTCTATCTTTGAGTTGAGTTCATAACCGGCGTGGCGCAGAGCCTCCGCCACGGAGAGATATGCGTCGTGGAGCTGGACGTACTTACCCACAAGGCCTATGCGAGCTTCCTTCTCCCGGTGCTCTATCCTCTCCACCAGCGCCCTCCACTCTCTCAGGTCCGGCTCCGGTGTCTCTATCCCCAGCTCCCGGCAGACCACGGCGGAAAAGCCCGCCTTCTCCAGCATAAGCGG
>CALXGF010000082.1 GCA_944387735.1 uncultured Oscillospiraceae bacterium | reverse complement strand
GGGACCTAAGCCTGCAAAGCAGTGCAGATGAAGGATAAGGCAAATATTTGATAAGATTCAGAAAGGAACATGTATTATGGGGATCTTTGGAAAGCTGTTTGAGAAAAAAGAGTGTTCTATCTGCGGCGGTGAGATCGGGCTGCTGGGCAACCGCAAGCTGGAGGATGGCAATATGTGCAAAGACTGCGCCGCCAGGCTCTCTCCCTGGTTCAGCGACCGCCGCCAGAGCACGGTGGAAGAGATACGGCAGCAGCTTGATTACCGGGAGGCAAACCATGAGAAGGTCGCAGCATTCCGCATTACCAGAACTTTGGGCGAGCGTACCAAGGTGCTGCTGGACGAGGACGCAGGCCTGTTCATGGTCACCTCTGCCAGGAACCTGACGGATGCCAATCCGGATGTGCTGTCCTTCTCGGATGTGACCGGATGCAAGCTGGATATTGACGAGAGCAAAACGGAAATCGAATACAGAGATGCGGAGGGAGAGCGGAAGAGCTTTAATCCCAGACGCTACGCCTATTCCTATGATTTTTACATAGTGATAAACGTCAATAACCCCTACTTCAATGAGATACGTTTTCAGCTAAACAGCGAGTCAGTGGACAATGATGCGGAAACATTGCTGGAGGGACCGGAAGCAATGGGCTCTCTGCGAGGCGGCTTGCGGATGAGAAGCGGCTCGCTCACCTCAAACGCAGAGGAGGTGCGCAACAGTGTGGAATACAGGCAATATGAGGCTATGGGTCTGGAGATCCGGGACGCCCTGCTTCAGGTCCGGCAGCAGGTGCGGGACGAGGCGGCGGCTGCCTCGGCTCCCAGAGCAGCGGTGACCTGCCCGTTCTGCGGCGCGACTACCACGCCGGATGCCAGCGGCTGCTGTGAGTTCTGCGGAGGAGCCGTCACATAAGCAGTCAATTCCATATAGAGCTTCCAATACTTATGTCAAAGGGCCGGGCAGACGGTGCAGGCGGCATGGATGCCGAGCTGCAGATTCCATTATTTTGCCGAGAAAAAATTTTGATAGGAGAATTGCCATGAAAAACAAGCGAGGAATGCTATGCCTGCTCCTTGCAGTGCTGTTGCTGCTCAGCCTGACGGCCTGCGGCAAGGGGGGCGAAGAAACAAAAAATCCCAATCTGCTTACGGTGGGAGAGTTTGAACTGCTCTACAAGGGAGCAAGTATCATGAAGGATTATGCGGGAAACGACGCCCTCGTTTTGACACTGGACTTCACCAACAACAGCAAGGAAACTGTCGACTACTTTTGGTCCATTTATGAAACGGCCGTGCAGAACGGCACGGAGCTGGAGATGGCCCTAGTCTATCTTAATATGGACAATCTGGAGGCGGTGGACGACAGCCAATATACAGAAGTGGCTCCCGGCGCCACACTTGAGGTTCAAACTGCCTTTGAACTGGTAGACATCACCGGCGAGGTGGAGGTGACCTTCGAGGAGATGGAGGGCAGTAAAAATGACTCGATCACTATCGATCTGTCCACCATCGGCCGGGAAAGCCTGGAAGGCGGCACTGAGCTGCCCGCCGGGGCCGGGGATGAACTGCTCGACTGGTGGAACGGCGACTGGTACGGCTGGTGGATAATGACCGGCTGCTGGGGCGCTTACGAGGACATGAATGGCGAATGGTGGGATATCTCCGGCACCATTGAAATTGGCGAGGACTACACAGGTATCGTCACCCTGTGGGACGAGGACTACACGAGATCGGAACCCATGGTTGAGGCTCTGGTCAGCCTGAATGAGGCTGGCACGGGGGAGTATGGAACCATGATGTCCGAGGGCGGTTGGTTCACAGATGTGGAGCTGGAACACGCCGACTGGATCATTGATCCGGGACTTGTGGATTACGATAACATGATATACATTGACGGATTTTATGAAAACGGAGATGACGAATTTTACTATGAAATCTATCTGCGCCCCTGGGGCAGCTACTGGGATGACGTGGCCGAAGAAGATCTTCCTTACTTTTATTACGACTGGTATCTGCCGATGATAGAGGCGGGAGAGGCCATGCCGGAGTGCATCGGAGCAGAGGCACCGGTGGGAAGCAGTATTGCAGGGTCCTTCAGTGAGGGCGCTCCCGGAGGCGACGGCATAGTGACCGACGAGCAGGTCCAGAAAGGATATGTCTGGATGAGCGAGGTGGCCAAGGACATTTTCAACACCACCTACGAAGAGCTTGCCGACTATTTTGGAGTGGAGGGCCTGTTTGTAAAGGAAGAGTACAGCGATGTCATGAAGGCCAATATGCGCTTTTACAAATGGATATCTTCGGAAAATTCCAACAATTTCATCTATGTCAATTTCCTGGAAGAGGAGCCGGGCGTTTATAAGATCAGCGCCTATAACACCAGCGGCTTTTTAGGAAGCGAAGCAAAAGAGAAGTATTTGGAAATTTTGAAAGCGGAAGCTGCCGATGAGGACAGGGAAGCTGCGGCCAATGCGGTGATGAAAGACTTCTCCCTGGAAGTCACCCAATTTGCCAAGGATGATGTAAAGATAAAAATCACTACGTCCATTCCGGAAAGCGGCTGGTCGTATACCAAGGACGCTCTGGTGGAAAACGATGACCCGGGCGCTTTCGGCGCAGGAGCCATACGCTTTAAGGTGAGGGAGAACCTGGAGATGCTGGATACCAACAAGGATTCATTTAAAAACCTTCAGGAGATAGAGGACCGGGTCATTGGCGGCATTAGCTTCAAAGGCCGCACCTATGAATACATCGGCTACGACTGGATAGAATATGTGGCCCAGATAGATGAGACGCGTGCTCTCTCCATCGGGCTTACGGATCTGGACTGCCTCCCAGGAACGATGCCCGACATCATTCTCAGCAATATGAAGTTCCAGTAAAACATAATTTTGCCGGCGCTGCAGCTTTGCTTATGGCAAAGGCGGCGCCGGCTCCGGAAGAGAGGTGTGCAAATGCCGATACAGGTAACAAATTATCAATGTCCGGCCTGTACAGGACCGCTCCGTTTTGTGGGAGAGTCCGGAAAACTGGAGTGTGAGTACTGCGGCTCAAACTTTGAAGCAGCGGAGATTGAGGTCCTTTATGCAGACAAAGAGGAAAAGGCGGCGGCAGCCATGCAGGCGGCAGAGGAAGGCGAGGCCGGACGGCGGGCAGCGGACTACGACAGCGACTGGGACACCTCCGGCTTATCAGGGGACTGGGGCGCAGAAAATGACAATATGCGTTCCTACAGCTGCCCGAGCTGCGGCGCAGAGCTCATCTGCGATAAAAGCACGGCGGCCACCTCCTGCCCCTATTGCGGCAATCCGACGGTGGTGCCGGGTCAGTTCTCCGGGGCGCTGAGGCCGGATTTCATCATTCCATTCAAGCTGAGCAAAGAAGATGCAGTAAAGGCCCTTAAAGCCCACTACAAAGGGAAGTTCCTCCTGCCCAAGAAATTTACCAGAGAGAACCATGTGCAGGAGATCCAGGGAATATATGTCCCTTTCTGGCTGTTTGACGGAGAAGCCGAAGGAGATGCCCGTTATGAAGCTACCCGCTCCTACACATATGAATCTGGCGGTTATAAGGTCACGGAGACGAAGCACTATGAAATATATCGTTCCGGAAGCGTCGCCTTTGAGAAAGTGCCGGTGGACGCCTCCAGCAAACTGTCGGATGAACATATGGATTCAATCGAGCCTTATAACTATAAAGAACTGAGAGCTTTTTCAACGGCGTATCTCCCCGGCTTCCTGGCCGATAAATTCGATGTTACAGTGGAGCAGTGCCGGCAGCGGGCAGATCTGCGCTGTGAAGGGACCTTTACCAGGGCGATGCGCAAAACCATCAAACGCTATGATACCTGTACGCTCAAAGAACTTAATGTCAGGCTGAAGCGGGGCAAGGTACAATATACTCTGCTGCCCGTCTGGGTACTGAACACCAAATGGCGTGGGAAGGACTTCCTCTTTGCCATGAACGGCCAGACAGGAAAACTTGTGGGCGATCTGCCGGTCCATTGGGGAAAGCTCTGCGGGATATTTGCCGCTATAGCCATACCTCTTACGGTACTGGGCTCTGCGCTGTCTTTTTTGCTTTGAGAAGAAGGGAGAGCAGATATGAAGAAAAAAACCATCCTTTTTGTACTGGCCCTTCTGATTGCGTTGCCGCTCTCTGTCCCAGCCATGGCAGGAAAGGAA
>CALXGF010000081.1 GCA_944387735.1 uncultured Oscillospiraceae bacterium | reverse complement strand
AGTGCGGCATCCACCAGCAGCGTCGCCGTCACCGCCTGCAAAACGCCCACTATAAAAGCTTGACGCCCGGTCTCCCTGAGCTGGGACAGGCGAAATTCATTGCCTATGGAAAAGGCTATGAAGCCCAAGGCTACGTCGCTTATCAAGCCCATTCCCTCCAGCTGCTCATAGCTGGAAAAGCCCAGGCCCGGTATCTTAAGCGCCCCTATGAAGCAGGGCCCTATAAGCACCCCGGCCACCAGATATGCCGTTACATCCGGCAAATGCAGATTCTTTACCGCACGGGTCATCATAAGCCCGGCAAACATGGCCACAGACAGAGCCAGTAAATTTGTCATTTAAACATCTCCTTATTTCGGCCGCATAATTATAGGACGAAAATCCGGGGATTTCAACTCGAAAATACTAACAAATCCTGAGGCCAAACCTCCCCGTCTTTTTTGCTGCTTGACAGATGCCGCAGCCTCTGTTATACTTCAATTAACAATTAAGTTAATTGTTAAGGGAGCTGATATGCATGGGCCTGCAAAATACCCTGCGGGCGCTGGCGGACCCTATACGTCGTGACATTCTCAGCCTGCTGAAGACCGGGCCTCTGTCCGCAGGAGATATATGCAGCCATTTCTCCGTGACGGCGGCGGCAATATCCCGGCATTTGTCGGTGCTGAAGGAAGCCGACCTTATAAGGGACCATCGGGAGGGCAAGTTTATTTACTATGAGCTGAACGCCTCTGTTCTGGAGGAGATAATGCTCTGGATCACCGAGCTGAAAGGAGACAAGGACGATGCTTAAAAAGAACGTGAGAGCAATTATAATCAGCAGCCTTATAATCCTGCTGCCCTTGCTGGCGGGGCTTATACTGTGGCGGCGGCTCCCGGAGCAGCTGCCGATGCACTGGAACGCCGCCGGAGAGATAGACGGCTGGGGCAGCCGGGCCGCCGTGGTATTCGGGGAGAGTCTGGGTTTGCTGGCTATACACTGGCTGTGCATCGCCGTCTGCTTTGCCGACCCCAGGAACAAGGGCCAGAGCGGCAAGGCTCTGGGTCTGGTACTGTGGATCTGCCCGGCCCTGGCCGTGCTGGTGGGGGCCGTCACCTATCTCACGGCTCTGGGTCTCCAGCCCTTCAGCATGGATAAGATAATGCTCATATTCATGGGCCTTCTGTTCATAGTCATAGGCAACTACCTGCCCAAGTGCCGCCGGAACTATACCATCGGCATAAAGGTGCCCTGGGCTCTGGACAATGAGGAAAACTGGAACGCCACCCACCGCTTTGCCGGGAAGCTGTGGGTGATCTCCGGAGCGGTGATCGTAGTCTTGACCTTCCTGCCCTGGGCGGAAGCGGCTTTCTGGGTAAACATTGCCATAATACTTATTGCCGCTGTAGCCTCCGGGCTCTATTCTTTCTTCTATTATAAAAAACAGCAGCGGGAGGGCCGCTGGTAAGCGGCGCAGCCAGCCCCTCCCCGGCATACCCGGAAAAAACTGTACCAAAAGCTCAGCCCGCCGGGTAACCGGCGGGCCGTAAATTTATGATTTCGTTTTTTGTGTATTTGCTTCTCTTCTCTCTTATGCCTTTACTTCCTTCTTGGACTCTATATTCCGGATGACAAAGAGGACGGCCACGGTGAGCGCAGCGCCCACCACAAAGCAGATAACTGCGTTCTGGACAAAGCCCGCCACTATGTAGGTCACGAAGCTGACGGCCGCCACAGTGATGGCGTAGGGCAGCTGGGTAGACACGTGGTTCAGATGCTCCACCTGGGCTCCGGCAGAGGCCATGATGGTGGTGTCGGAAATGGGGGAGCAGTGGTCGCCGCAGACGGCGCCGGCGCAGCAGGCGGAGATCCCGATTATCAGCAGGCTGCTGGAGGCGGGGAAGATAGCGGTGACAATGGGGATGAGGATGCCGAAGGTGCCCCAGGATGTTCCGGAGGCAAAAGCCAGGATGCAGGCCACCACAAAGATTACGGCGGGCAGCATGCTGTACAGGCTCTCGGAGGCGCCCACCATCAGGTCATGGACAAAGACGTCGGCACCCAGGGTGCTGGTCATGGTCTTCAGGGACACGGCCATTGTGAGGATGATGATGGGGGGAACCATGGCTATAAAGCCCTTGGGCACACAGGCCATAGTCTCTTTGAAGCTGAGCACCCGGCGGGCGCACATATAGATGACGGTGAGAACCAGAGCTATAATGCCGCCCCAGGGCAGGCCCACGAAGGCGTCGGTATTGCCGAAGGCGCCGATAAAGTCCCCGGCGCACTCGGTGCCGCCCCAGGCATCCACGCCGAAGAAGCCGCCCACATAGATCATGCCCAGAGTGCAGGTGATAATCAGCACGATAACGGGGAAGATAAGGTCAAAGACCCGGCCCTTGGGATTGGCTGTCTCTTCTTCCTGACCCTCCAGGCCGCCCAGCTTGCCTTCCAGCTGAGCCGCCATCTCGTGGATACGCATAGGGCCGTAGTCGAACTTCATAAGGGTGATGGCAATGATAAACACGAAGGTGAGCAGAGAATAGAAATTATAGGGTATGGCAAGAATAAAAAGCTCTATGCCGCTGAAGCCTGCGTCCAGGTCTTCGGCCACGCCGGAGACGGCGGCGGCCCAGGAGGATATGGGGGCTATCATACAGACGGGAGCTGCGGTGGCGTCAATGAGGTAGGAGAGCTTGGCCCTGGAGATACGGTGGCCGTCGGTGACGGGCCGCATGACAGAGCCCACGGTAAGGCAGTTGAAGTAGTCGTCAATGAAGATGAGCACGCCCAGCACAAAGGTGGCCAGGGTTGCTCCCACACGGGTCTTGATGTTCTTCTCCGCCCAGCGGCCAAAGGCTGCGGAGCCGCCGGAGGCATTTACCATTGCGACAATTATTCCCAGGATAACCAGGAACAGAAAAATGCCCGCATTGTCGGCGATTGCGGCGATAAAGCCGGAATTGAGGGCGGTGTCCAGAGCGGCCACAGGCGCAAAGTTTGCGCAGAAAAGGGCGCCCACCAGCACACCGATGAACAGGGAGGAGTATGCCTCCTTGGTGATAAGGGCCAGTACGATGGCCAGAATGGGGGGCACCAGGGCCCAGAAAGTACCGTACATCTTGCGTACCTCCAAAAAATAGTGACTATATTTTTAAGCTTCCGCCCCGGAGGGCGTCGGCCTTAAATATACTTGAAAAAAAGAAAAGGCCATGAACAAAGCTCAGGCTGTTCATGGCATAAAATATCTTATTTCCATCTGACAGCTCTCCGCTTCCGCGACAGTCCGCCGGATATTCTCCGTCGGCCCAGCGATACCTGTCCAGGAAAACAGATACCCTTCGGCGATGACCCCTTTCGCTCCGCGATTCCTGTCGCTGCAAGGGAGATACTCTTGATCACCGCGCCTCTATCATTTGTTAAGTTGCCACAATTATATAACATATGTCTTTTTTGTCAACAGCTAAAAATTGCCTTGTCGAATTCTCATTATTTTTGTCCAATACTTCTGTGGAAAACTCTGTGGTTTATGTGGATTGTGTATAGAATATGAACAGTTTTTTTGATTATACAGTAAATACTTTCCCCTCGGCGGGCTTTGGTCGCTTCAGCTTTGCCCATATCGTCCTTCTTCTGGCCGCCGCCGGCCTTTACATCGGGGCCTTTGTTTTCTGCCGCAAAAGGCCGGGACCGGGACGCCTCCTGTCCCGAGCATCCGTCTGCCTGGCCCTCATTAGTGAGCTGGGCCGGGCGGCGGCGCTCCTGGCCCTGGGCCTTTACGGCAGGGGCCGCCTGCCCCTGCATCTGTGTACCCTCTCCGTCTACCTGTACCTGATACACACGCTGCGGCCCGGTCCCTACCTGGGCCAGTTCGTCTACGCCTTCTCCCTGCCCGGGGCCCTCTTCGCCCTGGTCTTTCCCGACTGGGCCGACTATCCCCTTTGGCATTTCGTCAGTCTCAGCTCCTTCCTCCTCCATTTCCTGCTGGTACTCTATCCCCTCACGGCCCTGGCCCTTGGGGATATACGCCCGGACATCCGACGCCTCCCCGGCAGCATAGCCCTGATGCTGGCTATGGCCCTGCCGGTCTGGGCGCTGAATAAGCTCCTGGGTACAAATTATATGTTTCTCAACTGGCCGCCTCCCGGAACCCCTCTGGAGCTCTTCGCATTTCTCGGGACCAAGGGCTATCTGCTGGGCTTTATTCCCCTGGCCCTGGCCGTTTGGGCGTTGCTCTACCGGCGGCAGCTGCCGGAACTTTTTAAAAAAATGCGGAATTTCTGCGGCCATGAGGAAAATACTGGAACAAATAGCGGAGCCGATGCGTCATAAAAGCATGAAAAGCGGCGCATGCTGCGCTTTTATGGGAGTACGGACATGTATTATTTGATTTTTTATGGGGTGGATATGCTGCTGTGGTCGGCTGCTCTGGTCCTGACGCTGCTGATAATAGTTCTCATCAGCGGGCACCGCCTGTCCACAGCTCAGAAAATATGGATACTGATATTGGCTCTCTATCTTGCCGCCGTCTACAACGTGGCCGGCGCCCCGGAGCTGCCCTATATCTACCCCAATTTCAACGTCAACCTCATTCCCTTTGTGGATATTCGCAACGATGCCTGCGCCTACATTATAAATTCCGCCCTGAATATCATCCTCTTTATCCCCCTGGGCTTCATTTTGCCCCTGCTGTGGAGCCGCTTCCGCAGCAGAAAGCGTATAATACTCGCCGGCTTTCTCTTTTCCCTGGCCATTGAGCTGTCCCAGCTGCTGAATTACCGCATTACCGATGTGGACGATCTCATCATGAACTCCCTGGGAACCTGGCTGGGCTACGAGCTGGTGATGTTCTTCCACCGCCGCAGCTCCAAGGGACTGCTCCTCTCCTCAGCCGACAGCGGCAGGAGGCAGCTCACAGTCATCGTTTTGACCGTGGTGCTGGTGATGTTTGCCCTGCGCCCTTATATCACTGCCTGGGTAGTGGAAATTATGCTCTGAAAAAGAAAAAATCTTCTTGACTTTACTGCGCCTGTGAATTATAATAATCAAGCCTCAAAGTTAATAAATACTTTTTTCTTGAGCAAACACGGAGATGTCGCGTAGTTGGTCGAGCGCGCACGATTGGAAATCGTGTAAGGGTCAAAAGCTCTTCGAGAGTTCGAATCTCTCCATCTCCGCCATGTCGGAGCAAGCGTTTT
>CALXGF010000080.1 GCA_944387735.1 uncultured Oscillospiraceae bacterium | reverse complement strand
CCTCGGCGGCCTGCCCCGCAGGGCAGGTCGAATCCCTTACCCTGCGGCAAAAGCCGCAGGGGATCGATGGGTAAGACACAAAGGTGCAGGCTCACCCGTATTGCTCAGAAAGGTAGATTCCGGCACGGGACTGTGTCTGTTACACCGTTGTCGGCGGTGGGCAGGGCAGACTCCTGTGCTGCCGGTTCAGATGTGGCTGTCACCGTTCCAGATGGGGTTATCAGCTTATCTTCATTCACCTTGGCCTGTGAGCACGCACCCAATATAAGGCACGAACACACGATAATTGCAATGAAAGCTTTCTCGTAGGACCCCTCCATTAAAAACTATGTAACAGCGTAGATGCTTGTCTGAAAAGAATTTGCCTTCCTTAAGGGACTATTATCTTCCTCGTATATGGCCGGACCTTAGATGTCGGCGTAGCGGTCCATGATCACCCTCTTTGCCACCAGCTCCTCAGCCTCAGGGTCTTCCAGGAATACGATGCAGTTGGTATAGCCCTCCTCTTGGCTCTTTGCCTTAAAGGTATCCAGGTCAGAGGAATAGAGCTCATATCTGTCCTCGGAGTTATACAAAACCGCCCTCTGGAAAACCGTGTCCTCGTTATACATTACAGTGATAGTACCCATATAGGGTGCGGCGTTCTTATCGAATATCATGGTGGCTTTCCCCATGGCAAAGCTTGTGTCGGTGATATCGGAAGCTCCGCCAAAATAGTCCATCCCGGCAAACAGGTTTTCATTCAGCCCGGTGTTCTCTTCGATCAGCGTCCCGGCAGACGGCTCCTCCTCCGGCTGGGCGACGGGCCGGGCTGCCTCATCCTGCGTCTCTACCTCCGGTACCGGGGTCACGGCCTCAGGGGCGGCAGTGCCGGGAGCCTGGCTTACAGGCCGCTCTCGCCCCAAAGCATTTGCCAGTACCACGCCCACCAGAACTACGCACAGCAGGATTATCACCAGCACATAGCCTTTCTTGCCGTTTCTTTTTCCGCTCATTTTTTACCTCCTATTTTATTTCTGCTCCGCCAGATAAAGCGTGGCTCTCTGCTGCAAGTCCCTGCACACCTCCTGAGCGGACTTCTGACCGCTGAAATATTCTGAAGCCATCTCCACTATCAGGTCAGATAAGCCCCGGTCGCTGTTCAGGCAGTAGTTTGTGCCGCTGAGTATCTCTCTTGTCAGCTCCACATCTCTGTCGGTTATGGGGCCGTTATACATCCCACCCCGCCATATGGTGTTGCCTGCCACGGCAGCCTGGGTTATCTTTTCAAAAGAGCTATTCAGGTAGGGGAAGGAAATGCCGCTCTCCTGCATCCTGGGCTCCAGGAAGCTGCGAACAAAGGCCCAGGCTCCGTCCTTGTGCTGGCATGTGGCAGAAAAGCCTATCCTGTTCTCGGTGGCCAGAATATGCACGGGCTCTCCGCTCACCGACGGAAAACCTATGGGGACTGCGTTTCCGCCAAAGCGGGCATTTGCCTCGGCAACAAACACAGCGGAGAACAGCGGCGTATAGGCACAGCTAGATATGCCCTCGCCCATGAGACTGGGATTGCCGCCCTCAATAGCGTCCATGTTTTTGCACAGCTCCAGCAGTTCTATGAACCGGGGATCGTCAAAGCTGCACGTGCCTGTCTGCCAGTCCACAAAGTCCTCATCCGCAGCCATCAGCAGTTCCAGGAAGCGGGCGGGTTCCAGTCCGTCCACCACAAGGATCCCGTCGTCTCTCAGCTGCTGGAACTTCTCTAAAGTCCAGCCCCGCTGGGAGCCCACCACTTCCGGAGGGGCGAACATAGTGAACACTCTCACGCTGCTGGTCACATAGGGGAGCTTGCCGTCTATGCTCATGGCCTGGAAAACATTTTGGAAATAGTCATCCATGTCTATATTCGGGTCCCTCTCCAGATATGGGTACAGGTCCTCCAGCAGTCCCCGGCGTGAATAGGCCATATACGGCAGCCCCTCCAGGTCTATGATGTCGGGTATCTTACCGGAGATGAGCTCGGTATTCAGTTTCATTATAGCCTCGTCCCAGTCTGTCTCCCCGGACTTTGACCATATGTAGCTGTAGTCGGTCAGCTCCACCCGGTAGTCCCGGCTGCTCTTGTTGAACAGAGCCACCGCCTCTCGGATAGAGTCGCTGGGCTCCAGGCTCAGCATGGTCAGCACGGTCCTGTCGTCCTGGCCCGGCTCTATGGAGCAAAACTCGTAGTACAGAAGCTGGCTTTGGCTGAAGCTGCCTGCCAGCACCAGGAAGCGCCCCTCAGCCTGGGGAAACACATGTATGTCCCCGTTGGGCAGGCCCAGGTCGGCCCAGGCAAACATCCTGTCCCCCTCATCCTCCCGGCTGATGTTGGCGGAGAAGTTGACCCTGTCATAGACGTAATAGTCCGCCTGGCCCGCTCCGTCAAAGACGGCCATTACTTCGCCCAACTCTATAGCCTCGTCCCAGCCTGTGCCTTCCTTGTTGATTGGCACCAGGGAATAGCTGTACCCGCCGTCCTGGGTGGAGAATATAGCCACCTGGCCCCGGGCTGTGGTTATGGCTCCCATGGGGATGCCGGCATCACTCTTCCTCCATGATCTCAGGGGTACCGGTAAAGTTCTCATTTTTACCGGAGCTGCTTTCGTATGTTCCGCCATTTGTCGATACAGTACGGCTGCTTTCTTCTATAGAAGGGGGTGAAGTACCTGTGCCGCATGCAGTCAGCATGGCAGCGCACAGTAGCAACGCCAGCATAAATGTCCCATATTTTTTCACGTTTACGTCTCTCCTTTCGTGAATAGCCTGTTTCTTTTTCAGCTTGCCTGTAAAGAGATTTTCTGCACACTGCTGATCCAGTCTCTCAGAATAGCCGGCAGTTCGGTTCCACCGGTTCCAATCACACTGAGCGCCGCCTGGACATCGGCTTTCGGGCACAAAGCCGCAATATCTCCCGCAAGGTCTCCTGCAACGCCTCCGCAGTGGGAATAAAAGGGAAGAATAAGTTTTCCCGACAGATCATTCTTGGAGAGCCAGGCTGCCAGCGGCGGAGCAATCGTTCCACACCAGTTGGGGCAGCCTACAAAGATAACAGAATACTGCTGAGGAGACCGAGCGCCAGGGAGGAGTCTGGGTTTGTATCCGTTCTTGACCTCTCTTTGCACCTGCTCCAGCAGCTCCGGAAATTCCACCGGATAGGGCTGCCACGGATAGACCTCGCTCCAATCGCCCCCTGTGATCGTCTGAATCGTTTCCGCAATGTGATGGGTATTCCCAGAATAGGAATAGGAAATGATCAAGGCCTTCTTTGGGCTGCTCCCGGCCATATCAACGCTTGTATTCTCGTTCATTATTTCCATCCTCCGCCTGCTTTCTTATTTGTGCCAAAGCCTTCCAAACAAAGGCGCTACGTTTGCACAAAAGCAGGCCAATGTTTAATCCTTATTCCCAAAGGACATACATTTACCGATCACATCGCCGGTGGACAGATATTCATAGGTAGGCATCTCAAACAGTATCGGCTTCATAACACGGTAGTCGATTCTCCCGCTGTCGTCCAGGACACGCTCCTCCGCCAAGGTACGGTCAATTTTGCATATAAAGCTCTCGAAGCCTTCCGTCACATAGATGTCGTCTACCGTACATTCCATGACCACAGGCGCCTGTTCAATTATGGGAGTGCCGGAATCCCCGATGATATAGGGAAAAAGTTCTGACTTATCCTCTTTCGCTCCGGTGACGCATCCTGCCCTGTCTGCAAGTGGGAGAAGTTTTTCATCCACAATATTTATGGAAAGTTTGCCGGTTTCCCTGATGCCCCGGTTTGTGTAGTGGGGCTTAGCCATGCTGAGCAGCACCCGGTCATGACCGATAATTCCCACATGCCCCACAAGGGCCCAGTTTGGTTTCCCGTTTACCATGGTTCCCACCACGACCAACGGGGTAGGATACAGGGCCAGTGCGTTTCCAATTTGCTTTTTCATCTTTTATTTCCTCCAATATTTACTGTAAAAAATTCAGTCTACAATTTTATTTTGTTCCGGCCACGCTGTAACATCCTCCGGCATACTGCTTCCGTCCGAATAGTTGATGGCGAGGCCCTTCTGCCATAATGGCATCGGGAACAAGCTTTGCAATGGCCGTCTGGCTCTGATCTAATCCTCCCCCGCCATGACTGCGGAAGGGCAGACCGGTCTTTCCGCAGCGATCTTCTCTTTACCGCCCGGATCGATCAGCTCATCATAATTAACAGGGTAGCTTTCCATCGTCCGGACGGAAAACAGATCGCCGCCACCGTATTCTGGAGCATCTGCGCCATGGTATCTACATTACCCTGCGCATGGCCATTCACTGTCGTTCCGATTGCCGCACGCAGTTAAAAAGTCAACGGCACCGTAAAAACAAGGAAAGAAGAAATCCTTACTTATTTTTGCGATGGTTTCTCCGTTGCATGAGCAGCCGCCCGATGTAATGGCTCAGGAAAATACAGGTTCCCATCATGGCCAGATAATCCAGGTAAAAGAAAATTTTAGGTTCGTTAAAATCCAAAAACACGAACTGTGTTTGTACCAACATATAGGTCAGCAGGTTTCGTCTCAAAAAAACTGTCACGCCATAAACGGCGATCGCCGCACTTACAAGAAACAGAACCACACTGCGCATGCGGGAAGATCCTTTGATTCGGAACATCTTTCTTGCAAGACCTGTGAAAATGCCCCAATGGATGCCCAGATGCAGCGTCATCAACACAAAGCCCCAATAAGAGGACGCCATGTGCAGCAGCCGTGCGAAGGACATGCCGCCGTGAAGATCCAGAAACGCAAACACGTAATTGGACATCATGATCCCGCTGACCATCAAACATATCATGGCGGCAAACACAGCCAGATCCAATATCAGCTGAAAGATACGGAAGGGTATGTATTTTCCTCGAAACAGAGTTTTATACCAATTCCGGTTGAGTATGTGATGAATTATAAAGAGGACGAACATCCCTGCGCCTGCCCATTCATGGGCCACATCACCCCAGAACTGGTACCCCATCAGGAAAAGCAGCGCCAGCGTCATCAGCACGTCTATGGCAATTTTAATTCGTGCTTTTGCTTTCACAGGGCTTTCCTCCTTTCTACCATTATCCGTTCAGGTCAAGGCTATCCAGCCATGCGGTCACACGGCTCTGTGCGTCTCCCAGTCCGCCTTCTGTAAGGTCCAGACCTTCCAGAATCGTCGCACCGGCGGCACTTTCTTCAATGCCTGTCAGGCTTCTGCCAAAACCGCCGCTGGCGCTGGTGTTAAAGGGGATCAATGTCTTTCCGGTAAAATCATAGGATTCCAGGAAGGTATAGACGGCCATGGGTGCGTCGCTCCACCAGTTGGGATACCCGATGAAAACTGTATCATAGCTGTCCCAGTTTTCTACTTGAGCATTCAACTCCGGGCGGGCGCCGTCGCTTTGTTCCTGCCTGGCGATATCCAAAAGTTCGTTATAGTCATCGGTATAAGGCGTGACCGTGACAATTTCAAAAAGATCGGCGCCGGTCTGCTGAGCGATGATCTCAGCCATCTGCTGGGTGTTGCCAGACCAGGAGAAGTAGGCAACCAGGATTTTGACCTCTTCTCCGGATGTTTCAGGCTGAGAGGCAGACACATCCGCATCAGGCGTCTCGGAGGAATCCGGGGTTTCCGATGGTGCGGAAGATGACGTTGAAGACGGGACCGGCGGTTGGGAACTGGCGTTTTCGCCGGAAGACGTATTTCCGCCGCTGCATGCGGCAAGAGAAAATATCAGAATTATTGCCAACAGAACAGAAAACAGTTTTTTCATAAGGTCCATTCCTTTCTTTTTTGCAAAGAGCAGCCGTCATATGGCGGATTCTTGAAGAATCAAATCCTTTTCGTGATTCTTTCTAATATTAGTATAGCGGCCTTTTTCTTCATGTAAAATACTTATAATTCATCATCTATCATGTGTAAAACGAATGATTTTTTAAAAAAACGCAGCGCCTCCCTTTGAGAAGCGCTGCGCTTTCCTACATATGATTTCAGCAAAATACGCCCCTTTTATGGATGCTGCTTGCTAAAAGCAAACCTGGGATTTTGCTCTGTCTCCACATGGCCCTGATATCCGTACACTTTGCATGCTTCTAACGCCTGCTCCAGCGCAGTAAATTTCGCTTCCGTCAATTCTATTTCACTGGCTCTCAGGTTTACAGGAATCCGCTGGTGGTTTTTGCTCCGGGAATTGGTACTTGCATTTGGATTTTTACGAAGCATCCAGGCAAGGGAGATCTGCGCATTGGTGACATTCTTTTCCGCCGCATACCGGGCTACTACATCCAGGCTCGGTTGGTTTGCCGTCAGATTTTCTTTACTGAGCTGTGGGACAGATTTTCGCATATCATCCCCGTCAAACGAGGTCTCTCTCGCCCGATGGGGCTTATTTCAGCCGATTGCCCAGCTGATAGGCTTCCTGGGGATAAGGGGAGTGCTTGGTCATGGAGAGCGTTCCGCAGCCATAAGCCAAAACCATTCCCATATCCTCCAGATTCAGATAGCGGACCAAGGTTTTATAGTGGGTTTCCAAGGCATCGAAGGTCCAGTCATCGCTGTTCCATGCCACAGTGAGTAAGGCGGATTTCATATGCTTGCTGTGAATGGAGCTGTTGAAAGCGCAGAACCGGTCCACCAGGGTTTTGAGTTGAGCGGACATTCCGAAATAATACAGCGGTGTCACAAGCACCAGCATATCCGCATCCAGAATTTTGGCCCGGATGGACTCCACGTCATCTTTCTGGGAACAGGGGCCCTCATATCCGCAATAGATGCAGCCGGTGCAGGGGTGAATATCTGCATGGGCCACATAGATCATCTCCACCGTGTGGCCGGCTTCTTGTGCTCCTTGCCGAAAACATTCCGCCAGCAGGTAAGAGGAGCCCTTCCTGTTGGGGCTTCCCAGCAACATAATGATCTTCATAAACCGGCCTCCTTACTTTTTCCCGGTCTTCTGTTTAATCGTTTTTCAGCAGATCTTTGCAGGCGTTCAGTGCGTTAAAAAGGCGAGGGATTCCCATATAGCCGCTGGCGTGGACCAGTGCGCAGACGATCTCCTCTCCGGTGTTGCCCAATTTCAGAGCGCCTTCCACATGGCTCTTCACCTGTACTTCAGCGCCGCCCATAGCCGCCAGCAGGACCACGGTCAGAAGCTCTCTGGTTTTCCCCTCCAGGCCGGTGCGGGTATTGAAGTCCCCAAAGCAAAGTTCCGTCAGAAAACGGGGAACCGCCTGTGCAAACTCGCCCGGCAGCCAGATATAGCGATCTGCAATCTCGGTTCCGTAGACAGGGGCTTGGATCTCCAGGCCCTTTGTGTACCTCTCCTCCTCCGACACGAGGGTTTTCTGTTCCGGCAGAGGCAGAGCAATGTCATTTGCAGAAAACACCTCGTTCATGGTACTGATGGCATTGAGCGTCCGGGGAAAGCCGATGAAGGGCGCGCACTGATATATCGCCTCGCGGATCTCCACCGGGGTGCATCCGGCGTTCAGGCTGGCCTGCACATGGGCTTTCAGTTGGGGAAGGGCGCTGATGGCCGTCAGCACGGTGACCGTTACCAGCTCCCGCATCCGGTTGTCCAGACTGCCGGTATAGCACACATCGCCAAAAATATATCCCTGCAGGATCTGCATGAACCCGCCGTCCGTTCCTTCGTTACCTGCGGCTGGGCAATGGAACAGCTCCTGCATCTTTTGTTCCGTTCGTTCTTTTCTGTTCATAGTACATTTTCCTCCTTTTGATGTCTCCGCCTTATTCATGAATGGTCAGAACTTAGCTGCCCACCGTTTCAGCTCCTCCTGCGAAGTGCTGCGGCGCAGGATTTTTCCGTCACAGATCACAGCGCCGGGACAGGAAGGAGCCAGGTCTTTCGCTGTACTCCCCAGACCGCTGCCGCCGGATGTGGCGAACAGGATAATTTTTTTCCCTGTGAAATCGCAGCTTTCCAAGAAAGTCTGAATGATTCGGGGCGCAGTGTACCACCAGATTGGAAACCCCAGGAAGATCCGGTCATAGGCTGCCGGATCGAATTTCCCATCCGCCAGTTCCGGGCGGGCAGAGGGATCCTTCATCTCCAGGCTGCTGCGGGAACGCTGATCCTGCCAGTTCAGATCTTTCACGGCGTATGGCGTGGCAGGCTTGATTTCATATAGATCCGCACTAATTGCTGATGCAAGGAAAGCGGCTGCTTTTGCTGTCACGCCGCTTGCCGAAAAATAGGCTACCAAGGTTTTATTTTTCATATCGCTTCTCCCCCTTTTTAGTCTGTTACCGTAATGGTAATAACGCCGCTCATCTGGGCGACAAGTTCCTCACCGGAAACAATCTGTCCCAATTCAAAAAGAGACGGATTTTCGCTGTAATCTCCGTAGAACATGACCACGTCGCCCCAAGGCTCATAATAGGCCAGAGTTCCAGCGCCGGTCTGGCGTTATCGCCCCGCTCCTGATTGGCGCGCTCCAGACAGGCGTCCCAGTCGCTGGAGTAGGGTTCTGTCACCCGGATAGGGAACAGATCTCCATCTGTTTCCTCCTGCACCCAGCCCGCCAATTCCTGCACATTTCCGGGCGCAATCACGCTGGGGGATGTAACGGCATCCACATCCTCTTCCAGAATGGCGTTGTCCGCCCAGGAAAAATACGCAATCAGGATGTCGTGCCAAGTTCCTTTTCCAAATCCATCAACTGACGGCTAAGAGTGGGCTGCGTCACATGCAAAACGTCCGCAGCACGAGTAATATTTCCCTCTGATGCGGTTGTTAAAAAATATCTCAGTGTACGCAGTTCCATCTAAGATCACCTCATATCCTATATTTTAAAGCTTAGCACATTCTAAGGCAAAGGACAATACAGTACAGATACAGAATTTCGTTGCATGCAATGCATATGATAGCCACATTGCGCTTGTTGAGTACAACGCCCCCAAGCCCCCATGAACGCAGAACTTCATTCTGCGGCTGCTCATCCGTCGGACGCTTTCGGCCATGACCAGCTTATCGCTGGCCGTGGTCTTTTTTAAGCATCTTATTCCCCTTCTATGTTAAAGAGTCGGTCCACATTGAATTATATATATTAAGAAAAATGCGACAACGACAATATTGAATGACGCCCGGCAAAATAATTTTGTAGAAAGTATTTGTAAGGCCAACACATAAATCTTTTATAATCTTTGTTGCTGTCAATTTTGCTGTGGTGGGAAGTGTAGCAACTTCATTCTACCGGAGATTTGCAAACCTTGTCTCTTTGTTTTTGCGAAACTTATTCTACTTTATCGACAAAAGACCCACGCCCGGACTATGCCGGGCGTGGGTTATTTGGTTCGTGTTTTGCTTCGCTCATATGCAGCTTACATCTAATTACCCGCCTTTTTGGAGCGGCGGGTTTTTGAGAAAGCCTTGATATTACTTGACTATCCAGAGAAAGCGTTCTATTGCCTTTCTGCCGTATGTACCGTTGATTTAAAAATACCGAACTCTGTGGCGGCGGAGCGGACGGTTGCCCGGTTATAAGTGATATATGCGGCCAGATCTCAGGCCCGCTCGTCGATATTTGTATACAAATACGCCACTCCCCATTCTCTCGCGCTTAATTCATATGAGACTTGGAGTCGCTGTATGAGCTTATAAGACGGCTTCGGCCGGCAAAGTGCCGATGGCGCGACTTTGCCGGCCCGGCTATGTTCTTATCCGCTTTTAAATATCATCTGTCCGCCAGATCTTTTATTATCATCCACACGTGCTCTGCCTTGCCCGCCGGAAGCCTGGAAACAGCATTTATCAGCTCCATATTCTTTTTAGGCGATTTTATGGACATATCAAAAAAATCCTTGGGTTCTATTTCCAAATATTCACAAATGTAAAAGAAACCGTTCATGGATGGCAGCGAACGTCTGTTTTCTATTTTATTGATATAGCTTGCGCTCTGACCCAGAGACAAGCTCATTTCTCTTGCGGATACGCCTTTATCAAGTCTGAGCTGCGATAGGCGCTCAGCAAACCATTTAGTATAATCCATTAATAAATACCTCTGCGACCTGTGCGACCTCTGCGAAAAAACTACACCTTGCCTGCATGGAATATCTTGGGCATCACCTCCTATTGAAATCTTATTATAGTTCCTATTTATGGAAAAATGTGGCATTTTAAGTTATCTTTTTGTTGACATATAGAATTAAAGTATATATACTAATGCTAAGGTAAAAAACATGATATTTAGTATAAAATGGGTATTAATCGGCAAGATTTTTTTGCCGCCAATTTGACCCGTTTCTGTTCCTTTAAAATAAGGCCCCTATGCTATCTGCAACTGAAATATAATTTTTCCCTGTTCTTTTCAAATTATATGCGGTTTGCAGCTAATTTTTTCTGCATTTTTTGACCTACTGGTAAATTAAGGAAAATCAACGCCTTCGGAGCATATGCACGCTTCCTATTTTCAACGGGATATTTATTCAGCCAGCCTGTAGTTGCTTCGATGTTTGTAGGAGGAAGAGAAATGAAGCAGTGTTTTAAGAGGGCTATTGCCCTGGCGCTGGTACTGCTGCTGATATTCAGTGTCGGCATACCTGGGCAGACTTTTGCTGAAGGGGAAGATACTTTTCAGCAATCCTCTGGGGATACGGCGGATAAGTCTCCGTCTTCTGACAATAGTTTAGATAAACCCGACCCCGACGCTTCACAGTCCGGCCAGTCCCAGGAGTCCGACCCCGAGGCTTCCCAGTCCGGCCAGTCCCAGGAGCCCGACCCCGAGGCTTCCCCTTCCGGCCAGCCCCAGGACCCCGACCCCGAGGCTTCCCCTTCCGGCCAGCCCCAGGAGCCGGAGTATGAGGAGCGGCTCCTTAGCCTTGAGCCAGGCCAGGAAGAGCTCATTGACTTTGG
>CALXGF010000079.1 GCA_944387735.1 uncultured Oscillospiraceae bacterium | reverse complement strand
GCCCGGCTCACCATTATGGCCCCCATGATCATCATCATTGCCATCAGCAGGATAAGTCCGATGAATACCACTATATAGCCCAGCAGGGTAACTATCCCTGCATCGGCTATGGAAATGTTTACTAGATCGTCCATTTAAGTCCTCCATTTGCCGCAGTTTGCGGCATAAACTACATGTTCAAATCTCCCGGATGGAGTAGCGTACCACATGCTCCTCCGCTTCGCGACGCTTGGCAAAGAAGTTCTCCGCCACCTGGGGGAAGGCGATATAGCTGAGCACGTCCTCCTCGCAGCGGGCAGTGTCCCCGAGATACTCCTTGGCCTTGTCAAAGGTGTCCTTGGGAAGAGTGTCGGCGTAACGGCCCTCTATGGGCTTCTCATTCCCCAGTATCTTGGCTCTGACCTCAGGGTCGATGGGGGCGGGAGTCTTGCCGTATTCGCCCCGGCAGTAGGCCCGCATCTCTGCGCCCACGTTTTTATACCGCTCCCCGGAGAGGACATTCTGCACCGCCTGGGTGCCCACCAACTGACTGGTGGGAGTGACCAGGGGGGGATAGCCCATGTCCTTGCGGACTCGGGGAGTCTCCAGCAGAGCCTCGTCGAACTTGTCCAGGGCGTTCATCATCTTCAGCTGGCTGAGGAGGTTGGAGAGCATGCCGCCGGGTATCTGGTAGTTGAGGCACTGGGTGTCGGTAGCCATGGAGATGGGGTTGAGGGTGCCGTCGGCCAGATAGTCGGCCCGAAGGCGCTTGAAGTAGTCCGCCATGTGATAGAGTACGTCCTCATTGAGTCCGGTGTCGTAGCCCAGCTCCCGGAGAGCGTAGCTCATGGTCTCGGTGGCCGGCTGGGAGGTGCCGCCGGAGAAGGGGGAGATGGCGGTGTCCAAAACATCGGCGCCGGCTTCCACGGCCTTCAGATAGGTCATAAAGGCCAGGCCGGGGGTGCAGTGGGTGTGGAGCACCAGGGGCAGCTCCACGGCGTCCTTGATGGCGCTGACCAGGTCATAGGCGTTCTTGGGGGAGAGGATGCCCGCCATGTCCTTTATGCAGATGGAGCTCACGCCCATGCGCTGCATCTCCTTGGCCATTTCCACATACTTGTCCAGCGTGTGGACGGGACTGGTGGTGTAGGATATGGCGCCGGAGGCCATGGCCCCGCTCTTCACCGTCTCCTCAATGGCCACCTTCAGGTTGTCCAGGTCGTTGAGCGCATCGAAAATGCGGATAATGTCTATGCCGTTTTTCACGGAGCAGCGGACAAAACGCCGGACTATATCGTCGCTGTAGTGCTTGTACCCCAGAATGTTCTGGCCACGCAGCAGCATCTGCAGCTTGGTGTTGGGCATCTTGGACCGGATCTTCCGCAGCCTCTCCCAGGGGTCCTCGTTTAAAAAACGCAGGCACACGTCAAAGGTGGCTCCTCCCCAGCACTCTACAGAGTAGAATCCCGCCTTGTCCATCTCCTCCAGTATCCCCTCAAATTTCTCGTAGGGCAGCCTCGTGGCTATAAGCGATTGATTCGCATCCCGCAATATCGTCTCTGTTATTCCGACTCTTTTCATATAGCCTCCTGTATCTGAATTTATTACACTGAAGTAAAAAATTACACAATAAGTTTATTCCCCAAATAAAGTCACGATATTATATCATAGAAAATTTTGCAATTCCATAGGGAAAAATACCAGTTATCTTTTTTTGACGGAAAATTTGCGGCGGCCTTTTTGTGCTATTTGCGACCAGCTGCAGCTGTACGCCAGGCGGGGAAAAGGGCTGAGGCGTTGAAAAAGGATTGAAGGAAAAGAAAAATGCGGCCTCTTGCGGCAGAAGGGGCAATAGGGGGAAAACAGCATATAATGCCCTGAGGGGGACCTCAATTCAAACTGGAGGAAAGCCATGAAAGACAAAGACCTCTATTCTACCAAGATATATACCAACTGCTGTAACGGCAGTACCAGCTGCTGCAGCTGCAACTGCTGCGGCTGCGGCAGCAACGTGGGCCCGGCAGGCCCTCAGGGACCCCAGGGCCCCGCAGGCCCCCAGGGACCCATAGGCCCTCAGGGCCCCAGGGGAGCTACCGGCCCCACCGGAGCCACCGGAGCCACCGGCGCCACAGGCGCCACGGGTGTTACCGGAGCTACAGGGGCTACAGGACCCACCGGGCCTACCGGACCCACGGGAGCCGCCGGAGAGGCTGCAAGCATAACTGTGGGCACCGTCAGCACCGGGGACCCGGGGACTGCAGCCACGGTTACTAATACCGGAACCAACCTGGCAGCCGTTTTTGACTTCGCCATACCCGCCGGGGCAACCGGGCCTACCGGGCCTACGGGAGCAACCGGAGCCACCGGGGCCACCGGCCCCACCGGCCCCACCGGACCTACCGGACCCACAGGACCCACCGGACCTACCGGACCTACCGGACCTACCGGAGAGGCCGCTACGGTTACCGTGGGCACCGTCAGCACCGGGGATCCCGGAACCGACGCCACGGTTACCAACACCGGGACGAACACAGCCGCCATATTGGACTTTGTCATCCCCAGCGGAGCCACCGGAGCCGAGGGCCCCACAGGGGCAACCGGAGCCACGGGGGCAACCGGCCCCACCGGAGCTACTGCCACAAATGAGAACGCCGTGGCCTACAACGTGGCCGAGCAAACTGTGAATAACGGGGACAATGTGCAGTTTGATACCAACGACATTGATTCCACCGGCAGCATCACCGCCAACGGCAACGAGGGATTCAACCTGACCGACGGCCGGTATCTGGTGAGCTTCGGCAGTGACGCTGCTGTGGATGCCGCAGAGAATATCGGCGCCTCCCTGGAGCTGGATGCTGCACCGGTGACCTACGCCGTGTCCTCCTTGGCGAAGACGGACGCAGACAATGAGAGGCTGGTACTGACGGCCATAGTGGACGTTACGGGCACCCAGGCCCTGACGGTAACAAACACCAGCGGAAACGATGTGGACTTCACCAACAGCGTACTGAATGTTGTGAAGCTGTCCTGAAAATTTTTTACAGCGGGGGCCCATGAGGCTCTCGCTGTAATTATGTAAAAGAGAGGGAAAAAATAGCTGGGGAAATCATTTTTACCTTGTCAGAGCGGGACTGTATGGGGTATAATGTGCCTGCCTTTACAGAAAATAACAAGAGGTGGAATATATGGAACTCACCGCCTCAGCCCAGTGGCTGAACCAATTTTTCTTCGGATACGACAGCGCTATCCTTGGCGCCCTCCACTCCCTGGCCGACAGCGCCGGAACTGTGCTCACGCCTCTGATGAAGCTTATAACCCTCCTGGGTGAGAAGGGCTTGGTATTTTTCATTCTGGCTGTGGTTTTCGCCTGCTTTGCCCGCACCAGGGACCTGGGAGTGTGTATATTCGGGGCAGTATGCTGCGGAGCCCTTATTACAAATATCATCCTGAAGGACACCGTAGCCAGGCCAAGACCCTTTGAGACTGTGGAGCAATTTTGCCAGTGGTGGCAGTTCGTGGGAGCTCCGGCGGAGGACGGCTTTTCCTTCCCCTCCGGCCACGTCACCGCCGCCGCCGCAGGCATGACGGCCATATCTCTCATGCGAGGGAAAAAGTGGGTGCTGCCTTCGGCGCTCATTGTGGTGCTCATGGGCATATCCAGAAACTATCTCGTGGCCCACTACCCCTCCGACGTGCTGGCGGCCATTATCATAGGCACCGCCTCCGGCTTTATTGCCTGGGGAATAACCAAGCTGATTTTTGCTTTTCTGCGCAGCCACGAGGACGTGCCGCTGTTTGAGCTGATGCTGGAGCTGGATGTGAGAGAGCTGCTGCCTCTGTCCCCGCCCTCCGGCAGGAGGGGACAGGCTCGGAGCCGAGGGCAGGAGCGCAGTGAGAACAGGGGCGGCTCCCCTGCCTCCGCCACCCCGGCCAGAAGCTTTAGAATAAAAACTCCTGGGGCCTATAAGGGCAAACATGAGAAATAGACAAAAGGAAAACGCAGCGCCGGGACCTCGACAAAACGGGGTCCCGGTTTATGACAAGTAAGCTTGAAAGCCGCAGGATTTCACAGTCAGTTAACGATTTGACCCGGCCCATATGTTGAAATTTTTGGGAATCGTGCTATACTATATATTTATGAAAAAGCATAGATAAGGAGTCTGAATCTCAGAAATGGCAAAAAAGCAGTTTAAAGCAGAATCCAAGCGTCTCTTGGACCTGATGATCAATTCAATTTATACCAATAAGGAGATCTTCCTTAGGGAGATAATCTCCAACGCCTCCGACGCAATAGACAAGCTTTGCTACCTCTCCCTCACCGACGACAAGGTGGGGCTCAACCGGGACGACTATAAGATAGAGATAATCCCCGACAAGGAAAAGCGCACTCTCACCGTCCGTGACAACGGCATAGGCATGACCGCCGAGGAGTGCGAGAACAACCTGGGCGTCATTGCCCGCAGCGGCTCTTACAAGTTTAAGGACGAGATGGACAGCGAAAAGAGCCAGGCCGAGGATATATCCATTATCGGCCAGTTTGGCGTTGGCTTCTATTCTGCCTTCATGGTCTCCGACGAGGTCACCGTCGTCACCCGTAAGTACGGGGAAGAGCAGGGCGTCATGTGGAAGAGCAGCGGCGCCGACGGCTATACCGTCTCCCCCTGTGACAGGGAGAACGTGGGCACCGACGTGATAATGCACATCAAGCCCGACACCGACGACGAGATCTACGGCAGCTACCTGGAGGTCTGGAAGATAAAGGCCCTGGTGAAGAAATATTCCGACTATGTGCGCTGGCCCATCAAAATGGACGTGGAGCATCAGGAGCGTTTCGAGACCGGGGAGAAGGACGACGAGGGCAAACCCAAGTTCGACTACCGCATGGTCACCGAGAACGAGACCATAAACAGCATGGTGCCCATCTGGCAGCGTTCCAAGAGCGAGGTAACCGACGACGATTGCATAGCCTTCTATAAGGAAAAGAGCCGGGACAGCAAGGACCCCTGCGCCCTGGTGAGGATAAGCGCCGAGGGCGCCGTGAGCTACAAGGCTCTGCTCTTCGTTCCCGGCGAAGAACACGAGAACGCCTTTATGGGAGACAACAAGGGCGGCATCACCCTCTACTCCAACGGCGTCATGATAATGGAAAAGTGCGACAAGCTGGTCCACGACTACTTTGATTTTGTCAAGGGCGTGGTAGACTCTCCCGACCTGTCCCTGAACATTTCCCGTGAGCTCTTGCAGCATGACCGACAGCTGCGTATTATCGGCCAGAACCTGGAAAAGCGCATCAAGGGCGAGCTGGAAAAGCTGATGAGGGAGGACAGACCCAAGTACGAGGAGTTCTTCAAGAACTTCGGCGTCCACCTCAAGTGCGGCGTCTGCGACGAGTACGGAAGATATAAGGATTTCCTGAGAGACCTGCTGCTGTTTTACACCTCTGAGGACCGTCAGCTGACTCTCAAGGAGTATGTGGAGAACATGCCCGAGAGCCAGAAGCTCATCTACTATGCCAGCTCCGACTCCGTAAAGCACGCCATGAGTCTCCCCCAGTGCGAGGAAGTGCGCAGCCGGGGATATGAGCTCATCTATCTCACCAGCCCTCTGGACGAGATGGTGCTGGAGAGCCTGCGGGAGCAGGACGGCAAGAGCTTCTGCAACGTGGTCACCGACGACTTGGGTTTTGACACCGAGGAGGAAAAGAAGGCCGCCGAAGAGCAGAACGTGGAGAACAAGGATTTCCTGGACTTCGTGAAGGAGGCCGTGGGCGACGACATCGTGAAGGTGCGCCTGTCCAACAAGCTGGGCTCCCAGCCCTGCTGCCTCACCACCGAGGGGGGCATCACCCTGGAGATGGAGAAGTACTTCCGCCATGGCCCCAGCGAGGAGATGCGGAAGATAAAGGCAAACCGTGTCCTGGAGCTGAATCCTCAGCACCATGCCTTCCGGGTTTTGAAGGAAGCCTACGAAAACGACAGGGAAAAGGCAAAGAAGCTCTCCCTGGTCATGGCACGCCTGGCGGAGATGATATCCGGGGTGGATATCGAAGATCCTGCCGCTTTCGTCTCCCTGGTGGCGGAGATGTTCTGAAATAATTATAGAGATTTGGAGAGCGGCCCATGAGACCTAGGCTGGGAATATACATCCATATACCCTTCTGCGCCAGCAAGTGCGGATACTGCGACTTCTACTCCCTGCAAAACTGCGAGTATTTAATGCCTGACTATCAACAGGCTCTGCTGGACCACATAAAGGAATCTTCCATATCCATAAAGAATTATGAGGTGGACAGCGTTTACTTCGGCGGCGGAACGCCCAGCTTCTACGGGGCCGACAGGCTGGCGGATATACTGGACGAGCTGAAGCTCAACGGCAATGTGCGCCTGGACTCGGAGATAACCGTGGAGTGCAACCCCGACAGCATCAGCCCCACGGCCCTAAAGCTGCTGCGGCAGGAGGGAGTCAACCGCCTGTCGATAGGAATACAGGCCAGCGACAATAATCTGCTTAAGCTCATAGGTCGCCGCCACAATTTCCAGCAGGCGCAGAAAGCCTATCTGGACGCCCGGAAAGCGGGCTTTGACAATATCAGCGTGGATCTTATGTACGGCCTGCCCAGCCAGACCAAGACCGACTGGGCCGATACCCTGTCCAAGATAGTGGAGATGCACCCGGAGCATATCTCCTGCTACGGTCTGAAGCTGGAGCCGGGCACGCCGATGTATGAAACTTACATGGGCTCGGCTATTTTACCTGACGACGACGAGCAGGCGGATATGTACTCCTACGCCGCCGAGATGCTGGAGCGCTACGGCTATAAGCAATATGAGATATCAAATTTTGCCGCTCCGGGGTATGAGTCCCGCCATAATCTCAAATACTGGAATATGGACGACTATATGAGCTTCGGCCCCGGAGCCCACAGCTGCATAGGCAGCGTGCGCTACAGCTATGTGAAAGATCTGAAGGAATACATCTACGGCGTAGGCAAGGGCATCAGCGTGGTGGATGAGTATGAGGTGCTGGATTCCATGGAGAAATCCGTGGAATATCTGATGCTGGGTATGCGCACTTCTAACGGTATTTCGGAAAACGACTACCGCAGCCGCTGCCAGAGCGACAGGCGGCCCATCCTGAAGGTGCTGCAAGCCTTCAAGGAAAAGGGCTGGGCTCAGCTCACCGGGGACCGCTGGCACTTTACCGTGCCGGGCTTTCTCATATCCAACACCCTGATAGGCATATTGCTGGAGACCCAGGCCAGCGGCCGGGCCGAGGGCATACCCTGGGTAGCCAGGGCCGACAGGGCGGCAAGCAAAATAAGCCTCCCTAAAGGCGAAGAGGAGCTCTTCGCCGAACTGTATAGGCAGAGGATGAACAGCACAGGAGACTGAATGTGATAGACAACAACTATTTAAATCCCTTTGAGGGGGACGGATACGGCGACGGGGACTGGAACCTGGACGAGCTGGACGAAATACAGCGCATACTCCAGGACGGGAGCGACATGCCTTTTCCCCAGGAGCAGCCGGCTGAGAACCCCGAGACTGAAGCTCTGCCGGAGGATAGAACTGTCAAGAGCCGCAGCAATAAAGTAAAGGCCCGTAAGAGCAAGGGCTCCGGGAACGGCAAAACGGCGAAAGCAAAGAAGGATTCCCCCAAAAAAGAAAAGCCAGCCAAAGCAAAAAAGAAGGAAAAGAATAAAAAAGAGGAAGAGCCTGAAGGCAATTTCGGCCAGCTGCCCGCCATCAAAGGCGGCAAGACCAAAAGCCTGAAAGAGCCGGAGGAAGAAGCCGCATCGCCGCAAACGGGGGAAAAGGATAAAAAGACTAAGACAAAAAAGGAAAAGCCTCCAAAACCCCCTAAGGACCCGGAAAAGCAAAAACAGAACCGTATAACTGCAATAGTTTTCCTGGTGGTAATCCTGGCGATATTTGCGGGAATCACCGTGGGAGGCTATATGGTCACTTATAACGGCATAAGTCTGCCAAAGGTATATTTAGGCGATATTTTCGTGGGAAATATGAGCGCAGAAGAAGCGGATGGGGCGCTCCGGGAGAATAACTGGGACGAGACGGTAGACACCTCTCTGAAGGTCAAACTGCCTGCCGACGTCAGTTTTGAAGTGGACTCCTGCCTCTCCGGGGCCAAGCTCAGCCGTGAGCGGGCAGTGGAGGCCGCCCTGAGCTACGGCCACGACGGCAACTGGTATGAAAATCTCTACCGATTCATGCTCAACCACATCGGCCCTGTGGACATCACTGTCGTCAGCCAGAGCATAGACGGGGCCTATGTGCGCTCCCGGATAGACGAGGGCCTGTCCAAGCTGGAAAAAGCCACCGCCGATACGGACTACGAAGTGGACGAAAAAGAGGAAGTCCTGCGTATACGCAAGGGAGCCGGGCAGATACAGATGGATGAAGAGGGCCTGTATAAGCAGATAGTGGCGGCCCTGGAGGCCGGGATGGAAGAGATAAACTATACCCAGCTGGTGGGCACTATCGAGATGCCCGACTTCCAGGCCATATATGACGAGCTGGCAGTGGAACCCCAGGACGCCCAGTTTACCGAGACTTTCGACGTGGTATCGGAGGTGAACGGATGCTGGTTCGACACCGTTGAGGCGGGGGAGCTGTGGAAGGCCGCTCAGCCTGGGGACATGGTGGAGATACCGCTGGATATAACTTATCCGGAGACCACCGCCGAGAGCCTGCGCTCCATGCTCTACAGGGATAAGCTGGGTTCCCAGACCACCTACTATACCTGGAGCACCGATAACCGTATAAGCAATATCGAGAAGGTGGCGGAAAAACTCAACGGACACATCATGATGCCCGGAGAGGTATTCTCCTATAACGAGTACGTGGGCCAGCGCACCGCCGAGGCGGGCTTCCTGGAGGCCGGCGCCTATGATAACGGCGAGGTGGTGCAGGAGATAGGCGGAGGTATCTGCCAGGTATCCTCCACGCTGTACTGCGCTATAATGTTTGCTCAGTTGGAGACTGTGGAGCGCACCAACCATTACTTTAAGGTGGACTATTTGGATTACGGCCTGGACGCCACGGTGAGCTGGCCCAGCCCGGACTTCAAATTCAAGAACAGCCGGGACTACCCGGTGAAGATAGTGGCCTACTGCAACGACGAGGACAAATCCCTCACCATAGAGATATGGGGCACCGACGTGGACGGCAGCTATGTGGAGCTGAGGACCACCAAGCTGGTAGTCTACGACAGCGTATATGTGAACACCGCCGTGGGCTACGGC
>CALXGF010000078.1 GCA_944387735.1 uncultured Oscillospiraceae bacterium | reverse complement strand
GAGACCTATATGCTGCTGGAGTTTAACCACCAGAGCCTTATAGCCACCAAGGCCAACCGCATCTGCCGCTCCGCCGAGGGCCGCACCGTGCTGGAGTTCGGCTCCCGCCGGGCCCAGGGCATAGCCGGCGCCGTCACCGGGGCCAGAGCCGCCTATATCGGCGGCTGCGCCGGCACCGCCTGCACCGTGTCCGACCAACTCTACGGCGTGCCTGCCGCAGGCACCATGGCCCACTCCTGGGTGCAGATGTTCGACTCGGAGTATGACGCCTTCGTCAGCTACTGCCGCACCTATCCCAACAACGCCGTGCTGCTGGTGGACACCTTCAATACCCTCCGCTCCGGCGTACCCAATGCCATTCGGGCCTTTAACGACGTTTTAAAGCCTCTGGGTATTACCAAGTGCGGCATACGTCTGGACTCCGGGGATATGGCCTATCTCACCCAACAGGCCAGAAAAATGCTGGACGCCGCCGGCTGGACCGAGTGTACCATCACGGTTTCCAACTCCCTGGATGAGCGGCTCATTGCCGAGCTTATCCGCCAGGGCGCCAAGATAGACTCCTTCGGCGTGGGCGAGCGGCTCATCACCTCCAAGAGCGACCCGGTATTCGGAGGAGTGTACAAGCTCTGCGCCGTGGAGGACGATAAGGGCAAGATCATTCCCAAGATCAAGGTCAGCGAGAATGTGGGCAAGATAACCAATCCCGGCTTTAAAAAAGTCTACCGCTTCTTTAACCGGGACACCGGCATGGCGGAGGCGGACTATATCTGCCTCCACGACGAGAGCGTGGACGATACTCAGCCCCTGGAGATCTGTCATCCCCACGACCGCTGGAAGCGCAAGACCATGAAAAATTTCCGGGCCGTGGAACTGCTGCAGCCCATATTCAAGGGCGGCGAGCTGGTCTACGCCCTGCCGTCTTTAAAGGATATAAGGACCTCCTGCGCTTACAACGTCAGCACCCTCTGGCCGGAAGTGAAGCGTTTCGACTTTCCCCACCAATACTATGTGGACCTCTCCCCCAGGCTTATGGAGCTGAAGGACGATATGCTGGCCAGCCACGGCCATGACAGGGCCTGAAAGACCCAGCCCGGCGCAATAACACAAATAAAGGGAAGTATTCCTGGCGGATACTTCCCTTTTCCCGTTATCCAATGTCCCGGTCGGCCTGCCTCCAGTCGGGACGGGGCTCCCAGCCCGGCAGGGGCATGCGCTGCATGGCTCCGAAAATCTTGGACTTCATATCCGGGTAATCCTTGCACAGAGCTCTCAGCAGCTGTTTTATCTCGTAGCGTTTACTGCCCTTGTCCTGGGGGCAGGGGTTCTCCACCACCGGCACCTGGAGGCTCTCCGCCAGGTTGGCTATCTTCTGCTCGCCGGCATAGATGAGAGGGCGTATCTGGGTCACCCCGGAGCGATCCAGATAGGTCACCGGGCGAAAGCAGCTTATCCTCCCCTCAAACAGCAGGCTCATCATAAAGGTCTCCACCGCATCGTCAAAGTGATGGCCCAGGGCCAGCTTACTTATGCCCCGCCGCTTAATGGCGTCGTTGAGAGCGCCCCGGCGCATTTTGGCACACAGGGAACAGGGGTTATCCTCCCGGCGCACATCAAATACTATCTCCTTTATGTCCGTTTTCAGACATGTATAGGGTATATCCAGGCCACGGCAGAGCTCTGCTACCGGGGCAAAGTCCATGCCCTCAAAGCCCAGCTCCAGAGTGATAGCCTCCAGCCAAAAATGCTTCGGGTAAAAGCTCTGCAGGTGCTTCAGGGCCAGCAGCAGTATCAGGCTGTCCTTTCCCCCGGAGACACCTACGGCTATTCTGTCCCCCTCCCCTATCATATCGTAGTCGTCCACCGCCCGGCGCACCGTGCCGGTGAATTCGTTCAAGGCTTTGTCCATGCTCTATCCTTCCAGTATTAAAAAATGAAATTTAGATTTCAAGCGTTTTTACGAGCATTCACCAGAATCCAAGAGTATTTAAAATCAAAATTAAAATTACTGTTGACACTGGGACATGCCCGTGGTATAAATATAAAGCACGCTTGGGCTACGGGCTATATTGTAGCGGCAAGCGCATAAAATGTCAAAACATTTAATTCTTATATGGAGGCAAGACTATGTCTACTACTATGGTAAGCAAGGAGTCCGTTACCCGCAAGTGGTACGTCCTTGATGCTGCCGGCAAGCCCCTGGGCAAGACCGCTGCCCTGGCCGCCGACCTGCTCCGCGGCAAGCTGAAAACCGACTACACCCCCCATGTGGACTGCGGCGACTACGTCATCATCATCAATGCTCAGGACGCTGTTCTCACCGGCAAGAAGCTGGAGCAGAAGTACTACCGCACCCACTCCGGTTATCCCGGCGGGCTTAAGGAGACCCAGTACAAGACCCTGATGCACAACAAGCCCGAGCTGGCCATGCGTCTGGCCGTCCGCGGCATGCTTCAGAAGAACACCATCGCCCAGTGGCAGCTCAAGCGTCTGAGAGTCTTCCGTGGCGCCGAGCATACCCACGCCGCCCAGAAGCCCGAAGTCTGGGACCGCTAAAAGGAGGTAAAGAAATATGGCAACCTATAAGTGCAAAAAGCCCTATATGTACGGCACCGGACGCAGGAAGTCCTCCGTTGCCCGTGTTCACCTCATCCCCAACGGCACCGGCGTCATCACCATCAACGGCCGTGATATCGACGATTACTTCGGCCTGGATACCCTGAAGCTCATTGTCCGTCAGCCCCTGGTCACCACCGGCACCGTGGGAAAGGTAGACATTGAGGCCACCGTCGCCGGCGGCGGCGTCTCCGGTCAGGCTGGAGCTATCCGTCACGGCATCGCCCGTGCCCTGCTTCTGGTGGACGAGAGCTACCGTGCCGCCCTGAAGGGCGCAGGCTTCCTCACCCGCGACCCCAGAATGAAAGAGCGCAAGAAGTACGGCCTCAAAGCCGCTCGTCGCGCGCCCCAGTTCAGCAAGCGTTAAGCTCTGCCCGGAACTTACAGGACTTATCGAAAGCGTCGCCCTTGGCGGCGCTTTCTTTTTACGCTCTTTCGGGGGTGGGAAAGAGCGGAATTGTCTTTGGGAAAATTTTACTGAATGGAAATTCAAAATCCGGCGTAATGATCTCCAGGGAAAAACAAAAAGCGGCGGAGGCTCTCAGGAGGCTCCGCCGCTTTGATGGATATGAAATTATTTGCGTCTCAGCGAATACGCTCCAGGTACTCTACGATTGCGCCTACAGTGTTGAGCTTTGCGGCCTCGTCGTCGCTGATGGTGATGCCGAAGCTATCCTCCAGGGACATGATCAGCTCCACCACATCCAGGGAGTCGGCTCCCAGGTCGTCAACAAGATTGGTATCCATGGTGATGGTCTCGGGGTCGATTTCAAACTGTTTTGCCAGGTTTTCCTTTACGGTTTCAAAAAGCATGTTTATCTCCTCCAAAAACTTGTCATGCCCATTCACGGCTCTTGGGCTTATTGTCCGGCTGTTCCGGCTTAACGTAGGATACCACCACCCGGCGGTTTGGCTCGACGCCGGTGGAGCTGGTGGTAACTCCCTTATAGTTTTGCAGCGCTGTGTGAATGACATGGCGCTCATAGGAATTCATTGGCTCCAGAGCCATGCTTCGCTTATATTTTATTGCCTTTTCCGCCATCTTCTCCGCCAGGCGGACCAGAGACTCCTCCCGCTTGCTGCGGTAGCACTCGGCGTCTACACTGATATGCATATGCTTCTCGCTGCCGCGGTTTACCACATAGTTTGTCAAATGCTGTATCGCATCCAAAGTCTCCCCCCGGCGGCCGATTATAGCTCCCATGCCGCTGCCGGAGAGGCTCACGTTCACTCCGCCGTTATCCCTGGGACTGAACTCCATCTGGGCCTTCACGCCCATGCGCTCCAGCAGCCCGCCCAGGAACTGGCGTATCTGGGCATACTCCGCCGGCTCATCCGCCGGAACTGCCGCCGCCGGAGCTTCAGCCTTGGGCTCGGCCTTCACGGCCACGGTCTCCTTTGCAGGTGCCTCGTCCGGGACTTCATAGCTGACCCGGATTACCGCCGGAGCTGCGCCTATTCCCAAAAAGCCGGTCTTGGCACGCTCCAGGATCTCCACGGAGACCTCGTCTCTGTCCAGTCCCAGTTCGTTGAGAGCCAGAGCTATGGCCTCGTCCTCGGTACGGGCAGATTTTTCCAAAGTTTTTATCATAATTTCAAAATCTCCATTTATCAGTCAAGGTTTTCGTCCCCGGTCTTTTCCCCGGTCAGGGAAGTCTCCTGTTCCTCCCTCTCCAGGACGGAGTCAAGCTGCTCTTCCCTCTCCATGCTCTCGTCGATGGACGGAGCGTGCTCGCTTTCTGCGGCGGCCAGGGCGGTGGCCTCCTCGGCCATCTCCGGGTTAGTAAAGCGATCCGGCACGTAGGCCCGGCCACGGGCATAGCGGCGATCCCCTACCTGAGAGGCGGGCTTCTCATATTCCTTTATGCCCAGGCGCTCCCGGCGGGCTGCTCGCTCCGCTCTCTCCAGAGCGGCCTTACGCTGGTCGGCTTTCTGCTTCTCGTTTGCCTGTATCTTTTTCTTGCTGGTATTGGCATTTATCTCGGTCTTGCCCTCTGCCTTCAGCCGCTCAGTCTCCAGTCGCTTGGCCTCCAGCTCCCTCTCCCGCTCGCTGCGCTGGGCGGCGCGGACGGCGTCTTCCGCATCCAGCTGCTTCTTGAATATCTTGGTAAGGAAGAAGTCTCTGGCTATGCCGAAGACGGAGTTTGCTATCCAGTAGATACCCATGGCGGCAGGCATGATAAAGCATATCCAGATGCTCATAAGGGGCATCATTATGGTCATGCTCTTCATGGAAGCCTGGGTCTGGGGATTGCTCTGCTGGGGATTGGTCATGTTGCTTATCTTCATGGAACCCCAGGACAGGAAGGCGGATACAAAGGGGATGATAAACAGGCCCAGGGCGGGCAGCCACACGCTGCTGTCGCTCCAGTCGGTGTGCATGAAGAAGTTCCACTCCGGCTGCTGACCCATGTTCAGGCCCAGGAAGCTGAAGTCGATATTCATAAGGCCGTCTATCTTTCCGGCCAGGGCAGTCTGGATCTCGTCCCAGTGCTGGTGGGCGATATTCGCCAGTTTAATCTCAAAATAGGCGTCGGTCTTTGTGGGGACAGTATACCAGCCCTGGGCCACAAAGTAGTCCTGCAGAGCGGTGACCACATCCTGAGCCACAAACATCATACGGGTCAGGGGCTGGCGGATAACGCTGTAGAGCGCTATCAGTATGGGGAAGGGGATTAGAGACCAGAGGCAGCCGGACATGGGGTTGACCCCCTCTTCCCTATACAGCTTCTGCATCTCCTGGTTCAGCTTCTGGGGGTTGCCCTCGTGGCGGCGCTGCAGCTCCTGGAGCTTTGGGGTGAGACGGGTGGAGCGCATCATGCTCTTTTTGCTCTTGGCCATAAAAGGGGTCATTATCAGGTTGACCATGAAGGCAAAGAGGATGATGGACACGCCGTAGTTGCCGGTGAACTCATAGAACTTTATCAGGGGCCACGAAAAAATCTTGCAAATAAGTTCGCCCATTGGTAACTCCTTGTACAATTAAAAAATCAGGCTTGTCCCCTCTCAAGGGACAGGGTCATAGAAGCCGCGCTTGCCCCGGTAAAAGGGGTGGCAGCAGCAGATGCGCCGGAGAGCCAGCCAGCCGCCCTTCAGGGCGCCGTACTTTTCAATGGCCTCCAGAGCATATTGAGAGCAGGTAGGCGTAAAGCGGCAGCAGGGAGGGCGCAGGGGCGAGATGTTCCTGCGGTAAAAGCGGATGAGCCAGAGGAGCAGCTTTTTCAAGGTTGTTCCTCCAAAAGCTCCAGCTTTTCGCAGGCCTCCAGCACGGCGGCCTCCAGCTTTTTATATTCGGCCCCTACGCAGCGCATCCTGGCCACAATGACTATATCATAGCCGGACTTGAAGCGTTGGGAGTTGAGCCGGTATATCTCCCTCAGGCGGCGACGCACCCGATTACGCGCCACGGCATGGCCCAGCTTTGTGGACACCGTGTAGCCCAGCCGGTTGTGCTCCTCCCGGTTGCGGCGGCAATACACCGCAACATAGGGGTTCACCACGTTCTTGCCCTTGGAATACAGGCGGCGGAAATCGCTGTTCTTTTTTAAAGTACGCCGCATATCCACCGTTTCTCCCCTTGCCGTATAAATTCCCGGAAACACCTAAAGGGCGGATCGCTCCGCCCTAAAAATATTTTCCTTAAACCTGCTCACCGGAGGAGAATCAGTAGCTGAGCTTTGCTCTGCCCTTGGCTCTGCGGCGGGCCAAAACCTTGCGGCCGTTAGCGGTCTTCATTCTCTTGCGGAAGCCGTGCTCTTTCTTGCGCTGGAGCTTCTTGGGCTGGTAGGTACGAAGCATTCTTGTGCACTCCTTTCAGGTTGATACTCAACATCGGCAGGGCCTGAGCCGTGCCGAAGTAGTTGACATTTTCAAGGTCAAATGACCACCCGACGACACATGCCGTCGAGTGGTCATTATATACTAAATTATTACATCTTGTCAACAAAAACTTTCCTCAGTACGAGCCTTTCGGCCCCACTCAGCTCTGTTTCAAATCCTCTCCCCGGAGATACTTGCCCAGGGGCTTCCACAGCAGAGCGCCCACCACCAGGCACAGCAGCAGATCCAGCGCCATGTAGCTGCCGTTATACAGGGCGGAGTAGAACCAGGGGCTGGTCATGGTCATACCGAAGAAGCTGTCCGGCATGGTCTCGCCCCAGACCACGGCGCCCACGTACCAGGCCACCAGGAAGCGGGCCACACAGCCCACCACAGTGCCTATGAAAAAGCCGTTCTTGTTCTTATAGAACAGGCCCGCCAGCCCCAGCACGGTAAAGGCCACAATATAGTCCCCCAGCATGGACTGCCAGCCCCAGGCATAGGCCCCGTCCAGCAGCAGCTGCAAGAGGCTGAAGGCAAAGCTGGCAAGCAGGCCCTTGCCGAAGCCCCAGCGGGCGCAGTAGACGAAGATAGGCAGCATGGACAGGCAGACGCTGCCGCCGTTGGGCAGCTCATAGAGCTTGATATAGCCCAAAATCTGGGCCAGGGCCACAAGGACCGCTCCCTCGGTGAGGGCGCGCAGCTTCATGCGGGAATTGGTTTTCATTTTCTTTTCCTCCAATCAAAATAATTGGGAAGCAGAAAGAAAAAACCGCAGGTCCAATTAATGAACCTGCGGCCAAGCTTCGCTCTCTGTTTCCTACGCCGGCA
>CALXGF010000077.1 GCA_944387735.1 uncultured Oscillospiraceae bacterium | reverse complement strand
CCCAGAAAGTCTTCCTGTGCATTTTGTCCCATATGGCCTCATTGTCCATGGGGTCCATGCCCAGAATAACCTCAGCCATGTCCCGGCACATGCCGAAAGCCGCATCCGCCCCCACGCCGTAGGCTATACCTGCCTCGCCAAAGCCGGAGATGCCCTCGTCTGTATTTACCCGCACGTTGATGGTAAAGAAATCGTCAGTTTCTACGCTGCATTTGCCCCTGCATTTCAGGACGTCTACGCTTGTTATTTTCACATTTTCCCTCCTAGGTATTTGCTGTTATACCTATAATACAGCTTTATGGGCATATAGTCAATCTGCTTTTTTTGCTAAATAATCTACAATATTTTCGTGCAAAACTGATAAAAACAAAAAAATATTTGAAATCCCACCATGGGCCGGCTCAGCCGATGGTGCGTTTATTAATGCATTTTCATTGCAAAAATTACGGTATATCTCAAAATTATGCATGTAAATTCCTTTATTTTATCCTTTACTCTTGATCTTTTTTTCGTTTCCGGCTGCGTTTTTCCTTATCAGCCCTTCCATATACGGACCCTCCGGGCAGCCTTGTGACGCAGCATTATTTTTTGGATTAAAATGGAAAATTCTAAAAAATTTTTTGAAAAAATATTTTATATCACTTTATAATTCCCGTTGAAATGATACTTTTTTCATGTTAAAATAAAGTAACCTGTAACCTATAATATAGGCTACATCGACCGGTTTAACTTGGAGAAGGAGGAGGAGAAATGGAAAAACAACTTGTCAGGAGGGACAGTCTGGCGGAGCAGCTGTTTAACATTTTACGGGAGGAGCTGGATTCGGGAAAATACGAGCCGGGTCAAAAGCTGATGTCGGAGTCCGCCATAGCGCAAAAATACGATGTCAGCAGACTCACCGTCCGGGCGGCCATTGCCCGGCTGAGCGCATTGGATTATGTGGAGACCAGAAACGGCGAGGGCAGTTTTGTAAAAGTCAGAGACAACGACAAGCTTTTGCAGACGGTTTCCTCTCTGGTCATTGAGCCCGGCATGCTCAATGATGTAAGCGACTTTCGCCGTCTTATAGACACTGAGTGCGTAAGGCTCACCATACTCAACGCCTCTGCCGACAGCCTACAGCGTTTGTCGGAAGCCTGCGACGACTTCAGCAATTTTATCAAGGGTATCAGCAGCTTTGATGAGAAGACCCAAAAAACCATAGGCGATCTGGATTATAAATTTCATCTCACCATCTGCGAACTCAGCGGCAATTTGCTATATCCTCTGGTATACAAGGCGGTTCAGGAGGCCATAAAGCAGCAGATATGCACTAACTTTGCCTCCCGATGGTATTATAACCGGGTAGACCCCTCAAATCAGGAGGACATCGACCGCTTCCGTAAGGGGCATGAGGAGCTGCTCAAGGCGATAAAGGACAGGGATATGGTCCGGGCCAAACGCATTACCGCCCTGCATTTGAACCTCAATGTGATGAAGTTGCCGGACAACAAAAAATAGAACGCCTACGGCTCAGTCTGGGCCGGGCGTTGAAAAAGCGCTATGCCGGAGGGCGGGCTGCGAAATGCAGCCCGCCCTCCGGCATAGCGCTTGTATCACTTAAATTCTTTTGTCGTTCCTTGCCGGGCATGTAAAGGGACGAGCCTCAGTCCTCTTCTTCCTCCGGCACATCCACCAGCACCCAAGAGCTATTGTCGGGGATATAATTCTCCACCACAGGCATGAGCCTGTCATAGACATTGCCCAGCTCCACGTTGGATTCTATATCCGCCACATTATAGGAGTAGGCAGATTTATCGGTTTTAAGATATACTCTATCAAAGATCTTCATGAAGAAGCGGGCGTCCTGGCCGGTGGTAAGGTCCGCCTTTACCAGGCCGGGCTTAGTGTCGCAGTATATGGAGAGGTAGCCGCTCTCCCTGTCCTCCAGCTGTTCGGCGACGCTCTTGGCCATGCCGCATACGGCCACCTGAGTATTTCTCTCTGTGGATATCTCCCTGGTATATATAAGAGGAATAGCCTCTGTGAGGGTGGGATGGGCCACGTCTGCCAGCACTACCTCGTCAAAACCCATGTCAAAGAGCTCCTGGGCCATTTGGGCCACATACTGTCTCACATCGAAATTATAGGCGTCCAGCCAATAGCCGTTGTCATCCTGATAGTTAAGCCCCGTCTCTGTTTTGATAGTGTAATTCTGGGTCCTGGTAGGCAGGGTGTTGTCTATGCAGCAGCTTATCTGGGCGGCCAGGTATATCTCCTTGTCCAGGGATTTCAGCTCGTCTATCAGCCCCTGCATGGCGGCGGTCTGTTCATTGGGCATGACCACGCCGTAGTTCACCGCCAGTTCTGCCTGGGACTCCCACATAAGCTGGCCGCTGCGGGGTTTCATCTCCAGCAGCAGGGCGTTGCCATCGTTAAGGCGGTTGGCGTACTCCATGAGCTTGTCCTGATTCAGGTCCGTGTATGGCACAAATATGGCCCGCATGGGGGGCACATCTTCCCCGGTCACGGCCTCAACATCGGTATAGTCCGGCTCGTCAAAAACGATGCTGACATTCACCGGCTGGAAACTAACTATTTCATGGCCCTGGCTGTCCGTGACGGTATTCCCGTCTGAGAGTATGGGCAGCTCCACGCTAACGCTGTCGTCGCTGATCACGGCATATTTTTGCAGGCCGTAAAAGGTGACCATAAGCACCGAGACCAGGGCCAGAAGGACCACAAAGGGAATAAACAGGTAGTTTCTTCTCTTTCTGCGGCCCTTATAAAAGATTTGTATCCTTGCCAAATCCTCTTACTCCTCTATCATGGAAATGCGGCGTTTGTGGCGTTCATCCCCGGAGAATGGGGTATCCAGGAAGGTATCAACTATTTTAAGGGCAAGTCCCTCTCCAAGCACTCTGGCGCCCAGGGCCAGGATGTTTGCGTCGTTATGTTCCCTGGTGGCCTGGGCGGAAAAGCAGTCGGAACACAGGGCCGCCCGTATGCCCTTCACCTTGTTTGCGGTAATGGAGATGCCGATGCCTGTGCCGCATATTATTATTCCCCGGTCGCAGTCCCCGGAGGCCACGGCCTTTGCCACAGCCCGGCCATATACGGGATAATCGCAGGAGGCCGGGGAATAAGTGCCGAAATCCTTGTACTCCAAATCCCGCGTTTCCAGATGCTTTTTTACCGCTTCTTTTAGCTCGAAGCCGCCGTGGTCGCTGCCTATAGCTATCATTTTCCGCCTCCAAATTCTTTTGTAGCTGTGATAACGACTGTATTTTATCACCACGGCAAGGTATCTGCAAGTGCAATTCCTTTCCGTTTTGTAAACAATGCGGCCAGGGCCTTGACTTTGAAATGTGAAATTCTTAAAATATATTTAAACAAAAGGGAGCGAGTGTATGAAAGGCTGGTTCAATAATCTGTTTCAGGGCAGGCAGGGTATGGATGAATTGTCCAAATCCATGTTTTGGTGGGGCTTGGCCTGCCTTGTTATGTCCCTGCTGCTTGCTGCGCTGCTCAATGGAGTGCTCAGCGCACCCTTCAGCTGGATAGGTCTGCTGCTTATAATTCTCTGCTTTGTCCGGGCCTTCTCCCGGCAGCTGGGCCAGAGGGAGATGGAGAACCGCGCTTATCTGGCTTTTTGGGAGCGCCGTAGGCGCCAGTTTGAAATGCGCAAGGAGCGCTTTCGTCAGCGCAAAGACTTTCGCTTCTTCAAGTGTCCCGGCTGCGGCACTATATTGAGAGTGCCCAGAGGCAAGGGAAAGATACACATAAACTGCCGCTGCGGCTATGTCCTATATCGCCGCACCTGAGCTGCTCCTTTGTCCCGGCTTTTGTTCTTTTATAATTATTTTGCCGCCGTATATTCTTAGTATACGGCGGCAAAATTTTAGGTCTGTTTTAGCTCAGATGAGTATGCCTCTCTTCTTGGCTTCAAAGCGCAGCTCATCCCGGAAGTCCGGGTGGGCAATGGCGATAAGCCGCCTGGTCCTCTCGGCCAGACTCTGGCCCCTCAGGTGGGCTATACCGTATTCCGTAACTATATAGTCCACGTCGTTTTTACTGGTGGTGCATACGGCGCCGGGAGTGAGCTCGGACTTAATCTTGCTTATGGCGCCGCCCTTGGCGGTGGAGGAAAAGGCGATGAAGCTCTTGCCGCCTTTGCTCTGGCAGGCGCCCCTAACAAAGTCTATCTGACCGCCGGAGCCGGACATGTGCTTTGTACCCACGCTTTCAGCGCAGACCTGGCCCCAGAAGTCCACCTCCAAAGCGGCGTTGATGGATATCATGTTGTCGTTTTTGCAAATGACATTGGGGTCGTTCACATAGTCCACCGGCAGCAGCTCTATGGCTGGGTTGTCGTCTATGTAGTCATAGATACGCTGGGAGCCATAGGCAAATGTAGTTATGCTTTTGCCCCGGTGTATCTGCTTTTTGCTGTTATTTACGGCGCCGCACTCAATGAGTTCCACCATGGAATCGGTGAACATTTCGGTGTGTATCCCCAAATCGTGCTTGGTCTTCAGAGCCATGCCTGTTGCGTCGGGTATTGCGCCGATACCCAGCTGTATGCATGCCCCGTCCGGTATCTGCTCGGCAATAAGATTGCCTATAGTTATACTCACCTCATCCAGTACCGGCGAGGGCAGCACCGGCAGAGGGAAGCTGTTCTCCACTATGGCGTCCACCTGGCTTATATGCACCTGAGCGCCGCACACCGCCCTGGGCTGTCGGTCGTTCACCTCCAGGAAAATGCGCTTGGACTTGTCCATCATGGCCTGGGCATAGGAGGCGTTGTTGCCCAAGCTGAAGTACCCATGCTTGTCCATGGGGGACACTGCCACACAGAAAGCGTCGTACTCATACTCTCTGCGGATATGCCCCGGTATATCCCGGTAATAGGCCGGGATAAAATCGGCTATGCCCGCATTTATAGCCTTGCGAGCGGAGGAGCTGGAGAACCAGGAATAACCCGTCATTATCCCGGCCAGGCTTTTGTCCGTATAAAACTCAAAGGGATATGCGTCCAAAAGGGTCTGCACCTTTATGCCCTTAAGGCCCTGGTCTTTAGCCCTTTGGGCGAAGGCGCTCATTATGGCCGGGGTCTGAGATGTGCTGGAGTCCATGCCCAAAGTCCATCCGCTCTCCAGCTGCTGGGCCAGGTTCTCCGCTGTGGTGAGCTTTGCGCTGTACATTTCTCTGTAGTCCATATCTGTCTCCCTGCCTTGCGGCAACACTGACGGGCCCTCCGGCAGGACGGCTCCGTTCTCTCCCTTCAGCGCCGGCGGCTGCGCTGCCTTCTTTCAGCGTACATTCTGTTATCTGCTATCCGACTGTCGGATTCCTGCATAAAGCGTTTCAGTCTGTCCTCAAAGTCCTGGTTCCCCGTGGGAGGGGCCACCTGCCCCTGAACGGGACTGTAAGAAGGACTGGGCGCAGTATTTTGGCCGGGCTGGGCAGGACGCCGGTACGCCGGGCCGGAATTTGCCTTGGGCTGTTCCTGGGCCCGCTTAATGGATAAGTTTATCTTCCCGGCATCTCCGAAACTCAGCACCTTGACCTTTACCTTTTGGCCTATCTCCACATGGTCATGCACATCGTTCACATAGGTGTTGGCCACTTCTGAGATATGTACCAATCCGCTTTTCCCGCCCTCAAGGCCAATAAAGGCGCCGAATTTGGTTATTCCTGTTACCGTGCCTTCCAGCACCTGTCCCACCGACAGTTCCATTGCTTATCCCTCTCTGTCTGTTGAAAAATAGAACAATTTTTCCCCGGCCAGCACCAGGCCCAGGCGTTCCCTGGCCAGCTGCTGCATTTCTTCCGGGCTCTGCCCCTGGGTGATCTTTTCTTCCAGCTCCTTATTGAGCAGGCGAATGTCCTCCGTCTGCTGCAGCAGTTGAGCTCTCATAAGCTCCGCCTGTCTCAAGTCCCGGCCCACCGTCACAAAACAGGCCAGGGAATACAGCAGCAAAGCTACAAGACTTATGCGTACCAGCGTCTCCCTTGAATTCATGTAATCCTTTCAGCGGATATTCCGCCGTCACACAGGGCGATAATGCTTGGCTTTCCGGCGGTTTTCGCCATAGGACGCCGGAGCCGGGGCAGCTTTAACAGCCGGGCTATTTCAGCGCCCGATGTCTCAACTTTCATTTTTTTATTTTAAAACATTCTCCTATTTTTGGGAAGAGTCTTTTTAAATGATTTTGAATTTTTTTTAAATATTTTCTCGCAGATTCAAGGCAATTCCCAATTATCTGGAAAATTTTCTCCAGTACGGGCAGCACTCCCGGGCTGAGGGCGTGCATATACAGCAAAAAGCCCAACAGCGCCGAGGCCAGTTCCCAAGTGCCAATACGGCCGTTATCCGCCTTCATGGCAAAGAGAAACAGGCCGAAGGCCGATGCCAGGGCAAAAACCGCATCTGTCGCCGCTGCAAGCGGCTTGCCCCCCAGCCGCCGCAGCGGACGCAGCAGATCATACAGCAGCCCTATACCCAGGCCCATCACAAAGGCCAGGGCCAGAGCAGCAGCCTGCTGGGTTATATGTATCTCCATCAGCCGAAGAGGCGGCTCCACAATGAGCCGGAGCGCAAGGGTTCCCCGTAGCTCAGCTCCTGGATATGGCCTCTCACTTCCAGCTGCCCCGCCTCCAGGTCTATCCTGTCTATATGCAGCTGCTCGCCTCTTATGGTCAGCTCTCCCTGGGATGTTGTGAGAACGATGAGGTTTTCGTCAAAGCCCGATACGTCCTCCACGCCTCCCAGGCTCAGCTTTTCCCTGTTTTCCATATTTAAGCTATGGCTCTTTATCAGGGCTTTCTGCGCTTCTTCATAGGCCATGGTCTATCACCCCCACAGCATATATATGCGCTTGTCCGAAAAAATATGCCGGGAGAGCTCTGCGGCTCTCCCGGCCCGTATTTTCACTTTAGCCTCTTCTTATAATACAGCCCCATAAGCGCCGCCAGCTCCAGCCCATAGACGGCGGCAAATATGATATGTCTTTGCCCGGCAATGCTTTTGGCCCTGGCCAGCTCCTCATAGGTGTACGCTTTCAACTCCAGCAGCTCATCCCCCTGAAATTTTGCCTGCACCGAACAGACGGTACGGTTGTTCTGCACATATTCCAGAACTACGTTTCCGTTGCCGTCGGTTAGATACCTCCGGTTGGCCTCCTGAGGGCTTATTTCATTTCCCTGTTCATCATAGAACTTGGCCTTATAGTCGTAATACTCCAGAGGCATGCCCTCTTCTTCTTTCATAAACCTGGCAAAACTGTTCAGGTCGTCAAATTCTATGCCTTCCATAATGGTATACGGCCCCCATATTTGTGTGAGGGACAGGTGGGCAAAACCGGTCGCCAGCAGTATGGCTGCGAATATGAGCCCCAGCATGCCCTTCAGCCGATGGTTTTTCCGATAAATATCCATCGCTTTTTCCCCAATGGCGTATTCCGGTCTTGCCCTCAGTTTTCCGTTCAGCAGCCAGCATACTATGCACATAAGGGCCATAGTCCCTGCGGCAAGGGCCCCGCCGGCAAGGAGCCAGCTGCCGGCGGTAAGAGCGGCATCATTTTGCTCCAGGCTCAGCAGGGGCAGAACGGCAAAAAACAGCGCCAGATCCAGGCCCAGGCTGAACTCAGTCCAATTAAGCAGCCCCAAGCGAAAGCGCCCCAGCTCCAGCTCATCCGGCTCACCCGCCGAAAGCAGGGCCTTGTTTTTAGATATCAGCTTCCAGAGGGCAGAGGCCAGGAAAAAGGGCTGGCTCAGGAAGAAGCCCAGCCGCCCCCGGCCAAGGCCAAAGTTCGCAGCCATGGCGGCTATCAAGCCTGCGGCAGCCAGGAAGGCCGCAATATAGCAATGGTTTTTAAAACGGTTAAAAGCCGAAGCCAGCAGGTATTTCCGCTGTTTTTCCCTGTATCGGAGCTCTTTTTCTCCCGCTTCTCCCTCCGTCTGTTCCCGGCGCAGCCGCTCTCCTCTCAGAAGCTCGTCGCAGCTGACAGAAAATAACTCTGCCATGACCGGTATCAAAGCCAGGTCCGGACAACCCTCGTCCCTCTCCCAACGGCTCACCGTCTTGTCCGACACGTTCAGTTTTTCCGCCAGCTCACGCTGGGTCAGGCCATGAGCCTTTCTCAGCACGGCTATAAAGGCGCCTATACTTTTTCGTTCCAAGTCCGCACCTTCCCTTCTGCTTTATTTTCAGTCCGGATTCTAGCATTTAGTCATAAAAAAAGCCAGCCAGAAGGCCGGGAATCTCTCTCATATTCCGGGAATTCCCTGAAACTTGCAAGGGAAAGGGCCTGCCGCATCTGCGCCAGGCCCTTTCTATTAAATTGTTATGACAAGCGGCCTCAATGTTTTCCGCCCTTGTCGCCCACGCCGAAGTGCAGTTCCTTCATGCCGTCAACCTCATCGCATATATCCTTCAGGGCGCACACCGAACAATCGGTGGGCAGTCCCTCCAGAATATGAGTGAGGGTCCCGGTGACGGCGCTGGCCTTTTTGGCTCTGGCCTGCAGGGCTTCATAGTCCGCCTTTGGGTCTGTGATGAAAATCACCGTGGCTTTCAGGACATTTGCGTCCTTCTTATATTCCGCCACATATCTGTTGCCCACGGTCTTGAAGCTTATACCCTTTTTCAGGGCCTGCCGGCTTACACGAACCTGCTCTCTGGAGCTCTCGGGAGACATGCGGATCATGTAGCCCTCCGGATACACGTGGTATTTGGAGAACTCTATGTCCTTCAAAGTGCGGTAAACCGCTTCATCATCGTCGTCCAGGACGCCCACCTGCAGCAACACTATCCTGGCAAAGTCACAGTCGCCTTTTATCTGGCCCAGATCCGGCCCGATGAGGATAACCTTGTCTTCCTTCACCAGCTCGGCGCTGGAGGTGAAGAGGACATAGTTTGCGCTGCCTTTGCCCTGAGCGCCCAGCTCATAGGCGGCGTCCCTCTGGAGGACCAGCTCGCTGGAGCCGGTGTCCTTCCAGCAATCTGCCGGGGAATAATCCCAGGCTTTTTTATTCAGACCTTCCAGCTGCTCCTCAGTGTCCTTGATAAGGGAATTATACAGCTCCATATTTTAGAACACCAAGTCCACCGGCTTACGGTCAAATACCAGGTTGACCTGCTTGTACACCCAGCCCAGAAGCTTCTGGTCCAGGTTCCAGAAGTACACCACAAACAGCGCCACAACGGCTACCACAAGCATGACAGCCAGCTTCTTAATGAATTTCCACATCAGAGAATTTGCTCCTTTCCATAAAGTGAGGGGTCAGGGGGCGTCTTTACTTTTTGGCCATACCCTTCTGGCGGGCGTACTCGGCGGCGCCCAGAGCGCCCATCAGCTGCGGGTCGGTCTTCAGCTCAACCACCTTCAGCTTCAGCACGTGCTCTATGGCCTCCTTCAGCCCG
>CALXGF010000076.1 GCA_944387735.1 uncultured Oscillospiraceae bacterium | reverse complement strand
ATGATGTCGAACTCGGCCTCCCGGAAGGGAGGAGCCACCTTGTTCTTCACCACCTTGGCCCTGGTGCGGTTGCCTATCATCTCTCCGCCGCTTTTAAGGGTCTCCACACGGCGCACGTCGATGCGCACGGAGGCGTAGTATTTCAGAGCCAGGCCGCCGGGGGTGGTCTCCGGATTGCCGTACATGACGCCTATCTTCTGGCGCAGCTGGTTAATGAAGATGACGGTGCAGTTGTTCTTGGAGATGGCTCCTGCCAGACGGCGCATAGCCTGGGACATGAGCCGGGCCAGGGCGCCCACCACGGTGTCGCCCACCTCGCCCTCCAGCTCAACTCTGGGGATAAGGGCGGCCACGGAGTCCACCACCAGCACGTCTATGGCGCCGGAGCGCACCAGGGACTCGGCGATATCCAGGGCCTGCTCTCCGGTGTCCGGCTGGGAGATGAGCAGGGAGTCTATATCTACGCCCAGAGCGCGGGCATAGGCGGGCTCCAAGGCATGCTCCACGTCGATGTATGCGGCGTCGCCTCCGTTTTTCTGTGCGGAGGCCACCACATGGAGAGCCAGGGTAGTTTTACCGGAGGCCTCGGGCCCGTATATTTCCACTATGCGTCCCCGGGGCACGCCGCCTATACCCAAAGCCAGGTCCAAGGACAGAGAGCCGGTGGACAGAGCCTCCACATTTACGGAGATGTCGTCTCCCAAGCGCATGATGGTGCCTTTGCCGTAGTCTTTTTCTATTTTGGCAATGGCGGTCTCCAGCGCCTTTTTCTTATCTCCGACGGCAGGGGCCACTATTGCGGGAACCTTTTTCTTTTCAGCCATATGCTTTCCCTCACTATTTTAATTGAATTGTAGAAGATATTGTTTATATTGTTAAATCGCATTAATTACGGTTTAAAAGCGGACTCACATCTTGCCGATGACTGCCCGCTGTATGCCCAGAGTGTCATTCCGGGTGGCGGTGCGGCTGACGCCGGCGGCCATGAGCATGTCGCAGACATCCTTGGCCTGGCCCTCGCCGACTTCAAAGACCAGGTATCCGCCGGGGCGGATTATGGACTTCCAGTATTTAATAATGGCCTTGTAGAAGCGCAGTCCGTCCTCGCCGCCGTCCAGGGCCCATATTGGTTCGTAGTCCCGGACGGAGCGGTCCAAGCTCTGAATCTCGCCGCTGGCTATGTAGGGGGGGTTGGATACAATCAGGTCGAAACTGCCTATGCCCAGGGGAGGGGAGGAGGTAGCGTCTGCCTGGATGCACAGCACACGGGAATTGAGCTTGTGGTCGGTGACGTTGCGGCGGCATACCTCCAGGGCGCTGGCGCTGAGGTCTACGGCCACCAGACGGGTGGCGGGCAGCTCATGGGCAATGGCGCAGGTTATGCAGCCGCTGCCGCAGCACAGGTCCAGCACCCTTGCGTCCATTTTGTTGCCGGTGAGTATCTCCTTTGCCGCATCCACCAGCAGCTCTGTGTCCATGCGGGGTATGAGCACATCGGGAGTGACTACAAGGTCAATTCCGTAAAATTCCCAGGACCCGGTTATGTAGGCCACGGGTTCCCCCTTGAGCCGCCGGGCGGTGTAGTCCAAAGCCCGGTTTTCCACCTCGCCGGTGGTGTAGAGTTTCAGGTCCCGGAGCAGATGTTCCACGGTCTTTCCCGCAGCTCCGGCCACCAGTATCCTGGCCTCTGTGTCACAGGCTTCTATGCCGTTTTGCCGCAGCAGATTTCTCGTGGTCAGATAGATGTCGTTATAAGTTTTCAAAGTTCCTTACCTCATTTTCCCCATTCGTCCAGACCTTTTTCTTCAGGTATGACCAGTTCCATGGCCCTGATGGCACATTCTATCATGCCGTCGTCCGGCTCATTTGTGGTTATGCGCTGGAGCCATTTCCCCGGAGCAGACAGAGCGGCGGAGACTATATTGTCATGCCGGCCGCACCAGCGGTTTATCTCATAGCTGATGCCCACCACTACCGGCAGCAAAAGCAGGTGGCAGCCCATACGGGCGAAGCTGTTGTCAAGAAGGACAACAGAGTTTACAAGGATACTCACCACGATGACCACCAGCAGGAAGCTGGTGCCGCAGCGGGGGTGGAAGCGGCTCTCGGTACGCACATTCTCTATCGTCAGCTCCTTGCCGTGCTCGTAGCAGAAGATGGTCTTGTGCTCTGCGCCGTGGTAGGAAAAGAGGCGCTGAACATCGCTGACCCTGGTGCAGAGCTTCATGTATATGAGGAGTATGATAACTTTCAGCACGCCCTCGGAGAGATTGCGGATAACGTAGCTTGCAGTTAGGGGCTTGATGAAGCCGACGATGAGGGTGGGCAGAAAAATAAACAGAAGCAGGGACAGGGCTATGCCCAGCACAACGGCGGTACCGATTATCAGCTTCTGGGCCTTTTCGGCGGGGAAGTGCTCGCTTATCCACTTGTCCAGCTTGTCCGGCTCCTCCTGCTCATCTTCGGGGATGAGGCTGGCGGAATAGGTGAGGGCCTGCATGCCCTTGTACATTGAATCCAGAAAAATGGCGCAGCCCCGAATAAAGGGCCAGCCCAGTATGGGGTGCTTTTCCTTGTCCAGCTTGATATCTTCTATCTTTTCCTCTAGCTCGTCTTTAGTGCGGCAGACGATGTCCTGCTTCTTGGGTCCACGCATGAGGATGCCCTCTATCAGGGCCTGACCGCCGATAGAGGTGCGAAAGCCGCAGCTTTGATTTTTCTTCGTCATAGTTTCTCCTTAGGTAGAGCTGAGGGGCAGAGTGACGGTGACAATGCAGCCTCCGTCCACGGCGTTTGCCACGGTGAGCTCGCCGCCGTGGCGGCTGACTATCTCGTCGCACACGGAAAGGCCGATGCCGGTGCCCCGGTTTTTGGAACTGCCCTTGTAGAATTTTTCCTTCACATGGGGCAGCTCCGCCTCAGGGATGCCGTGGCCGTAATCCCTGAAGGTGATACGCACATGGTCGCCCTCTTCCCGAAGGCGCACATCTATCCGCTCCCCGTCGCCGCCGTGCTTGGCGGCATTATCCAGCAGGTTGCAAAAGACCTGCTTGAGCCTCTCCGGGTCCCCTGGGATAAGAGGTATCTCTGCGGGGGGGCCGGAGTAATTGACCTCCATGCCCGCCTGCTTCATAAGCTCGCCGTAAGTGAATAGGGCGTCCTCCAGCTCGGCGGCGATATCTATAAGCTCGATGCGCAGATTAAAGCGTCCGTCCTGTATCCTGGTAAACTCCAGCAGCTCCGTCACCATGCCGGTGAGGCGCTCGGCCTCCTTGGAGATTATGTTGATGCCCCTGAGGGAATCCCCCTGGACTGCCGGGTCAAAGGCTATAGTCTCGCTCCAGCCCATAATGGCGGTGAGGGGGGTGCGCAGCTCGTGGGAGACCTGGGAGATAAAATCCGTACGGGACTTTTCCGCCACGGCCACCTTTTCCGACATATTGTTTATCTCCTGGGTGAGCTGGCCTATCTCGTCATCGCCGTAGACCTCCAGCTTCACGCCGTAGCTGCCCTCGGCAATATGCTTTGAAAAACGGGTAAGCTCCCCGATTGGGTCGGTGACGTAGCGCCAGAACCACAGGTTCAGCCCCACGATGTATATACAAATCAGCACCAGCAGCGTCACCGACAGGTTCATAAAGCTGCGGGTAACGCACCATATGCTCAAAAGCAGCAGGGCCAGCACGGCTATGCTGGAGAGCAAAAGCTGGTTTTTAAGACTGCTCCACATTAACGTCTACTTCCTATCCTGTTAATAACCCCACTTGTAGCCGTAGCCCCAGACGGTGGTAAGATATTCCGGCTCCGTAGGGTCGGACTCTATCTTTATACGCAGACGGCGGATGTTCACATCCACGGTCTTCAGCTCTCCCTTGAAGTCGTTGCCCCAAACGGCGGCGAGGATGTCCTCCCGGCTCATGGCCTTGCCGGGGTTTTCCATAAAGAGCTTCATAAGCAGATACTCTATCTGGGTCAGCTTCAGACGCTGGCCGTCTTTTTCCAAGGTGCGGTTACGGGTATTCAGGAGGAAGGGGCCGCTGGTGAGCTCCGTGGAGGAGCGTTCGTCCTCGTCGATACCCAGGCGGCGGATAAGAGCGTCCACCCTGGCGGTAAGCTCGGCGGGGGAGAAGGGCTTAGTCACATAGTCGTCGGCTCCGGTCATGAGCCCGGTGACCTTGTCGATTTCCTGACTCTTGGCGGTGAGCATAATGATACCCATCTTGGAGCCGGTGGCACGGATACGGCGGCAGACCTCAAAGCCGTCTATGTCCGGCAGCATAACGTCCAACAGGGCAAGGCAGATGTCCGGATTGACCCGAAGCTTTTCCAGAGCCATCTCCCCTGTCTCCGCTTCAATGGGCTCAAAGCCGCTGCGGCGCAGATTGATGACCACAAAACTGCGGATATTGGCTTCATCTTCCAGAACCAGTATCTTCTTCATATCTGTGAAACTCCCTTTCTGAGAAGTGCTTTTATAAATGTTGCAATATGACAAGTAATTATAACATGCCTTTTACAATTATGGTAGTCAAAGTTTCAAAAAATTCAAAACTTTTTGCACAGAGATTACATGTTATGTAAATCAATGTGACAAAATATGTATAAAAAGGAATAATTTGCCAAATTCTCCCTTGAAAAGCCGACGCAGAAAGCATACGGCAAATCTTTCACCGGAGCCAGGCGGGACGAAGGAAAACAGGTGTCGACGAATGATAGAGGCTGTGGTATAATACAAAAGTTAAGGATTTTACCTGGAGGTATGGAAAACCATGGCAGAGGGGCAGAGACCCGGAAAGAAAAATATATGTGCCGGGCTGCTGGCCCACGTGGACGCGGGGAAGACCACCCTCAGCGAGGCAATGCTCTATCTTTCCGGGGAGATAAAAAAGCTTGGGCGGGTGGATCATCGGGACTGTTTTTTGGATACTCACAGTCTGGAGCGGGAGCGGGGAATAACCATTTTTTCAAAGCAGGCCCGGATGGAGCTGGAGCACAGCATGGTGACCCTGATGGACACGCCGGGTCATGCGGATTTTGCCGCCGAGGCGGAGCGAAGCATACAGGTGCTTGACCTGGGGCTTTTGGTGCTCAGCGCCTCGGAGCCGGTGCAGAGCCACACGGAGACCCTGTGGCGCCTGGGGGAGAGCTATAGGCTGCCCTGCTTTATATTTGTGACGAAAATGGATCTGCCCAACGCCGGGCGGGAGGAGATAATGAAGCTGCTCCGGAGCCGTCTTTCAGAAAACTGCGTGGATTTTGGCCAGGATAGGGAGCAGCTTATGGAACACCTTGCTCTGTGCGGCGAGGGAGCCATGGAGGAATATTTGGACGGCGGCGCAGTAAGGGATGAGACCATAAGGGAACTCATTGGGTGCAGGCAGCTGTTCCCGGTATTTTTCGGCTCCGGACTCAGGACCCAGGGAGTGGCGGAGCTGCTGGGAGCTCTGGACCTATATGCCCCGGAAAAAGACTACGGCGACGACTTTGCCGCCAGAGTTTACAAGATAGGCAGCGATCCCCAAGGCAAGCGTCTGACCTATGTGAAGATTACCGGGGGCAGCCTGAAGGTGCGCAGCCCCATAAAGTACAAGGACGAAAAGGGAAACGAGCTGGAGGAGAAGCTGAGCCAGATACGCCTATACTCCGGCATAAAATACGAGACGGCGGAAGAAGTCTCCGCCGGGCAGGTCTGCGCCCTGCTGGGCCTCAGCGCCTGCCGCAGCGGCCAGGGCCTGGGTGCGGAGAAGGACGCCGCCCCGGCGCTGCTGGAGCCGGTGCTGAGCTACCGGGTCATACCGCCTAAGGGCATGGACCCTGCCCTGCTGCTGCCGAAACTGCTGCAGCTGGGCCAGGAAGACCCCCAGCTCCACATAGCCTGGAACCAGGGCCTGGGTGAGATAAGTCTTCAGCTCATGGGCAAGGTCCAGACGGAGGTCCTGAAAAGCCTGGTTAAAGAGCGATTCGACATTGATATCGGCCTGGACACGGGCAGAATAATGTATAAGGAGACAATAGCCGACACCGTGGAGGGCGTGGGGCACTTTGAGCCTCTGCGCCATTATGCGGAGGTTCACCTGATACTGGAGCCCCTGCCACCGGGCAGCGGCATACAGGTGGAGAGCATATGCAGCGAGGACCAGCTGGACAGAAATTGGCAGCGGCTCATACTCAGCCACCTCCTTGAAAAGCGGCACCAGGGAGTGCTCACCGGCTCCCCTATAACGGATATAAAAATAAGCCTTGCCGCCGGTAAGGCCCACGACAAGCATACCGAGGGCGGGGACTTCCGCCAGGCCACCTACCGGGCGGTGCGCCAGGGTCTGATGCAGGCGGAGAGCCGGCTGCTGGAGCCCTGGTACAGCTTTGAACTGGAGGTCCCGCCGGAGCAGATAGGCCGGGCCATCAGCGACCTGAGGGCCATGAGCGGGGAATTTGAATCCCCGGAGGAGGCCGGGGAGCTGACCAGGCTCCGTGGTACGGCCCCGGTGTCCGCCATGAACGGCTATGCCCAGGAGCTGGCGGCCTACACCAGAGGTAGAGGCAGGCTGAGCCTGCGAAGCGCCGGATATCGGCCCTGTCCGAACCCCCAGCCGGTGATAGCTGAGATAGGCTACGAGCCGGAGCGGGACCTGGAGAATACTGCCGACTCGGTGTTCTGCTCCCACGGGGCCGGGGTGAACATAGCCTGGGACAAGGTGAAGGACTATATGCATCTGCCCTCCTGCCTGGAGAAAGAAAAAGGAGAGGAGCCTTTGCCCGCCCCCAGGTACAGGAGCCTCAGCATAGATGAGCGGGAGCTGGAGGCCATAATGGAGCGGGAGTTCGGCCCCATACGCCGTAAAGAGTACAGGGCGGCCCAGCGCAACGAGGCCCCGGCTCAGCCCGCTGCCCCTCGAGATAAAAAGGAATACCTGATAGTTGACGGCTACAATCTGATTTTTGCCTCGGCGGAGCTGAAGGCCCTGGCCAAAGACAGGCTGGACCTGGCCCGCTCCCGGCTGATGGACATGCTGTCCAACTACGCAGGCTTTACAAAATCAGAGCTGGTGCTGGTGTTCGACGGTTTTCGGACTCCGGGAAATCCTGGGTCCCGCAGCGATTACCACAATATCCATGTGGCCTTTACCAAGGACGGGGAGACGGGGGACGCCTACATCGAGAAGATAGCCGACGAGATAGGGAAGAACTACTCCGTGCGGGTGGTGACCAGCGACAACCTTATACGCCTGTCGGCCCTGCGTTCCGGGGTGCTGCGCTGCTCCGCCGGGGAATTCATTAACGAGCTGGACTGGGCGCTGGACCAGATGGAGCAGATACTGAAAAAAACAAATGAGGACGCCCACAAGACGAGATTGAAAGATGGAAAACAGTGAACTAATAAAACGGGCCGAGGACCTGGCCCGGCGCTGTGAGCGCAGCGGAAAGGTCTGCGCCACCGGCTTTCTCAGCCCGGCGGAGCAATACGAGATACAGAGCCGCCTGGGGCATATAAACTGCAAGCTGGTCTTCAGCGGCGGCACCGAGGGCCGGGAACGCCGGGCTGCCTTCTTCCTGCCGGAGTATATGGAGGAGGATGAGCTGGAGCTGTCCGACTATATCTGCGCCATGGAGCTGAGAGCCTACTTCGGCAGCCCCGGCCACCGGGACTATATGGGCGCCCTGCTGGGCATGGGCATTGGCCGGGAATGGCTGGGAGACATCCAGGTGGAGGAGGACCGGGCCTACGTGTTCTGTATGCAAAGTGTGCTGAATCACCTATTGTCCATAGAGAAGGCCGGACGCTACACGGTGAAGGCCCGGCAGATAGAGCTCCGGGAGGTGCCTCAGCGCCATGTGGAGACGGAAGATGTGAGCTTTACTGTGATGAGCCTTCGGCTGGACGCCGTGGCGGCGGGGCTTTTCCGCCTCTCCCGCACCGAGGCGGCAAAGCAGATTGCCGCCGGGAACCTGAGCCTGAATTACAGCCCGTGCCTTAAAACCGACTGCATGGTGAAAGAAGGGGATATAATATCCCTGAAGGGCCGGGGCAAGGGAAAGATAAACGGCACCGGCGGCACTTCCCGGAAAGGGCGGCTCTTCGTCTACGGGGAAATCTATAAATGAGGTAAAAGCCAAATGCAAGCTTACGAGAGACTATTGAAATATGTTCAGATAGACACCACCAGCGATGAGGATAATGCCGCCTCCACACCCAGCACCGCCTGCCAGCATGAGCTGGCAAAGCTACTGGAGCGGGAGATGACAGAGCTGGGCATGGAGAAAGTGTATCGGGACGGGCACTGCTATGTCTACGGCTATCTCCCCCCCAGCCCCGGCTATGAGGAGAGCCCAACAATAGGGCTCATCGCCCATATAGATACTGCCCCGGATTTCTCCGGCAAAAATGTCAAGCCCAGAATAGTTGAAAACTACCGGGGAGGGGATATAGAGCTGGGCCATGGCCGGAAAATTACCGTGGAAAAGTTCCCGGACCTGCAGGAGCACATCGGCCATGATATCCTCGTTACCGACGGCAGCACCCTCCTTGGGGCCGACGACAAGGCGGGTATTGCCGAGATACTCACCGCCTGCCAGAGACTTATTGAGGAAAACATTCCCCATTGCGCTGTGTCGGTTTGCTTTTGCCCTGACGAGGAGATAGGCCATGGGGCGGAGCTTTTGGACCTTCAGCGTCTGGGGGCGGATTTTGCCTATACTCTGGACGGGGACGCCGTGGAGGAGCTGAGTTACGAGACCTTCAACGCCTGCTCCGCAGTTTGGGAGATACGGGGCGTGAACGTCCACCCCGGCAGCGCAAAGGACATTATGGTCAACGCCTGCCTGGTGGCCATGGAGATAAATTCCCTGCTCCCTCCCGACGAGATACCGGGAAAAACCGAGGGCTATCAGGGCTTTTTCCACCTGACTGATATGAAGGGCAGTTGTGAAAGAGCGGAGCTTAAATATATAATCCGGGACCATGACGCCGGGAAATTCTGGGCCCGGCAGGAGCTTATGGGCCGAATAGAAAAGCAGATGAATGAAAAGTACGGTGAAGGCAGCGTGAGGCTTGTCATCAAGCAGCAGTACAGGAATATGGCGGAGGCGCTGAGGGACAAGCGGGATATCGTCCTCCGGGCGGAACGGGCCCTGAAAAAACAGGGTCTCAGGCCGGATATCCGGCCTATCCGGGGAGGTACCGACGGCTCCCAGCTCTCCTTCCGGGGCTTGCCCTGCCCAAACCTGGGCACCGGAGGCTACGGCTTCCACGGCCCCTACGAGCATATAAGCGCCGCCGACATGGACACAATGGTAAACGTGGTGCTGAATCTGCTGGGCGAGAAGTAGAATATATAGAGTTAAATAGAGAGAAAGATTTTCCTACAGGGGGACAGGAGCATGACTAAAAAGATAGGCGGCCTGAAGTGGCTGGGCATAGTGCTGGTGGGACTTTTCGGCCAGTTTGCCTGGACCATAGAGAACATGTATTTCAACGTGTTTTTGTACAACACCATCTCCACCGACCCGAACTATATTGCCGCCATGGTGGGCTGGTCGGCGGCGGCAGCCACCCTCACAACCCTGCTTATGGGTGCCCTCTCCGACAGAGTTGGCAGGCGAAAGATATTCATAGTCCTGGGCTATCTGCTTTGGGGCCTCAGCACCGGCATCTTCGGCTTTATAAGCGTGGATAACCTCCATGCCGTCTTCCCGGCTCTCAACGCCGTCTCCGCCGCTGCCGTCACCGTGGTGGTGATGGACTGCGTCATGACCTTCTTCGGCAGCACCGCCAACGACGCCGCCTTCAACGCCTACATCACCGACATTACCACAAATGAGAACCGGGGCCGGGTGGAGAGCGTGCTGGCCATACTGCCCCTTATCTCCATGCTGGTCATCTTCGGGGCCTTCGACTCCCTCACACAGCAGGGAAGGTGGAAGGAGTTCTTCGGCATCTTCGGCATAGCCGTGAGTCTGGTTGGCCTGGCCGCCGTATTCCTCATCAGGGACGACCCGGAGCTGAGGCCCCGGCGGGACGGATATATAAGAAATCTGCTCTACGGACTGCGCCCCTCGGTATTTAAGGAGAACCCGGAGCTTTACCTGTCCTTTGGGGCTTTCTGCATATTTTCCGTGGCGGTACAGGTGTTTTTTCCCTACCTTATAATCTATATCCAGAACTTCTTGGGCATAACCGATTACGCCCTCATCCTGGGGGTGGTGCTGATCCTGGCCTCCCTGGTGAGCCTGATCTCCGGCCGCTTCATCGACAAAATGGGCAAGCTGGCCTTTGCCTTCCCGGCGGCTATTGTTATGCTGCTGGGCCTGGGGGGTATGTATTTCGTGCGGCAAGCAGGCGGTGTGATGGCGGCGGGAACGGTGATGATGGGCGGTTATATGATGGTATCCGCCGCCCTCAGCGCAAATATCAGGGACTGGACCCCCAGAGATAAGGTGGGACACTTCCAGGGCATCCGCATGATTTTTGCGGTGCTGCTGCCCATGGTCATAGGCCCCGCCATCGGGGCGGCAGTCATCAAAGGCAGCGACAGCACCTATGTGGAGCTGGGCCAGGTGAAGACCGTGCCCACTCCGGAGATCTATCTGGCTGCGGCAGCGGTGCTCATCCTCACCGTGATACCCGTTATCCTGCTGCGCAGGCGGGAGGAGAAAAAAGCGCCGGCCCGGACAGAGTAAAAAGGAGAGACAGAAATGCACACTGATAGCTGCGGCAGCTTTGCCGCTCAGAGAGAGATAGCCTGCAGGTTCCCCATAGACGGGGTGGTGGCCTCCGTCAGCCAGATCAAGAGCGGCCACATAAACGAGACCTATCTGGTCACCACCGACGAGGGCAGCCGCTACATACTCCAGTGGATAAACCGTTATGTCTTCCCCAATGTGGAGGCTATCATGCAGAACATGAGCGCAATCAGCGCATTCCTCAGGGAGCACCACAAGGGAAAGATGGCTATGATAAGCTACATAGACACTCTGGAGGGCCACAACTATTATGACGACGGGAAGGGCGGAGCCTGGCGGCTCTACCGCTTCGTGCCGGACAGCATCTGCCTTCAGCGGGCGGAGACGGCGGAGGACTTCTACCAGAGCGCCCGAGGCTTCGGCTGCTTCCAGTACGCATTGAGAGAGTTTCCGGCAGAGCAGCTGGCGGAGACTATCGAGAGATTCCACGACACCCCTGACCGCTACAGGAAATTCCGGGAAGCCATAGAGGCGGATGAATACGGAAGACTCCGGGAGGTGAGAGCGGAGGTGGATTTCGCCCTGGAGAGAGAGGAGCCTGCCTGCCGCCTTCAGAAGCTGAGGGAGGAGGGCAAGCTGCCCATAAGGGCTACCCACAACGACACCAAAATCAACAATGTGCTTTTGGACAAGGATACCCGCCAGGCTCTTTGCGTAATAGACCTTGACACGGTCATGCCCGGCCTCTCCGCCCACGACTTCGGGGACGCCATACGTTTCGGAGCTTCTACCGCAGCCGAGGATGAGACGGATCTGAGCAAGGTGAGATTGAACCTGGATTACTTCCGGGCTTTCACCAGAGGCTTTCTGGAGAGCTGCCCCAGCCTCACCGATATGGAAGTTAAGGCTCTGGCCCAGGGGGCCTATGCCATGACCATGGAGTGCGGCATACGTTTTCTCACCGACTATTTGATGGGCGACAAGTATTTTGCCATAGACCGGGAGAAACACAACCTGGACCGCTGCCGCACCCAGTTCACTCTGGCGGAGGACAGGGAGCGCAAGTGGGATGAAATGGAA